>NZ_NMPP01000078.1:0-42222 GCF_009192885.1 Xanthomonas sp. LMG 12462
CTCCCGAATCCCCGCCCCTCGCTGTCAAGCCTTGCCCGGCTCGCCCCCCGCCGCTACCCTGCCCGGGCATCGCTCTGGTTCCGCATGTCCACTTCCCGCTTCGCCCATCTGCACATCCACACCGAGTTCTCGCTGGCGGATTCGACCATCCGTGTGCCCGAGAAACCGGATCAGGCCGACCCGAAGAAAGCCAAGCAGGCCAACCTGCTCAGCCGCGCGGTGGAGTTGGACCTGCCCGCGCTGGCGGTCACCGACCTCAACAACCTGTTCGCGCTGGTCAAGTTCTACAAGGCCGCCGAGGGCGTGGGCATCAAGCCGATCGCTGGCGCCGACCTGCTGATCGCCGACGGCACCCAGGCGCCGTGGCGGCTGACCGTGCTGTGCCGCAATCGCGACGGCTACCTGAGCCTGTCGCGGCTGCTGACCCGCGCCTGGCTGGAAGGCCACCGCAGCGAAGGCGGCGTGGCGCTGCGCCCGGAATGGCTGCAGACCGGCAGCGACAACCTGTTCGCGCTGGCCGGCCGCGAGAGCCTGGCCGGGCGCCTGGCCAGCGAAGGCCGCCACGACCTGGCCGAGCAGCAACTGGCCGACTGGCAGCGCATCTTCGGCGACGGCCTGCACCTGGAACTGACCCGCACCGGCCGCGATGGCGAGGAGGCGTTCAACCAGTTCGCCCTGCACGCCGCCGGCACCCGCGGCCTGCCGGTGATCGCCAGCAACGACGTGCGCTTTCTGTACGCCAGCGACTTCGCCGCGCACGAGGCGCGCGTGTGCATCTCCTCCGGCCGCGTGCTCGACGATCCCAAGCGCCCGCGCGACTACAGCGACCAGCAGTACCTGAAGTCGGCCGAGGAAATGGCCGCGCTGTTCGCCGACATCCCCGACGCGATCGACAACACCCTGGCGCTGGCGCAACGCTGCAACATCGAGATGCAGCTGGGCACCTACTTCCTGCCCGCCTATCCGGTACCCGACGACGAGACGCTGGACAGCTGGATCCGCAGCCAGTCGCGCGACGGCCTGGCCGCGCGCCTGGAGAAGAACCCGCTGGCGCCCGGCAAGACCCGCCAGGACTACGTGGACCGGCTCGAGTTCGAGCTGGACACCATCATCAAGATGGGCTTCCCCGGCTACTTCCTGATCGTGGCCGACTTCATCCAGTGGGGCAAGAACCAGGGCATCCCGATCGGCCCAGGCCGCGGTTCCGGCGCCGGTTCGCTGGTGGCGTGGGCGCTGCAGATCACCGACCTGGATCCGCTGCCGTACAACCTGCTGTTCGAGCGCTTCCTCAACCCGGAACGCGTGTCGATGCCCGACTTCGACATCGACTTCTGCATGGATCGCCGCGACGAGGTGATCGACTACGTGGCGCGCAAGTACGGCCGCGACCGGGTCAGCCAGATCATCACCTACGGCACCATGGCGGCCAAGGCGGTGGTGCGCGACTGCGGCCGCGTGCTCGGCTTCCCGTACGGCCTGGTCGACGGCGTCGCCAAGCTGATCCCCAACATCCTCGGCATCACGCTGAAGGATGCGATGGGCGAAGGCAAGGACAGCGAGATGGCCTCGCCGGAGCTGATCCAGCGCTACCAGGCCGAGGACGACGTCCGCGACCTGATGGACCTGGCGCGGCAGCTCGAGGACCTGACCCGCAACGCCGGCAAGCACGCCGGCGGCGTGGTGATCGCACCGACGCCGCTGTCCGACTTCTGCCCGCTGTTCGCCGAACACGACGTCGACAATTTCGGCAAGAACCCGGTCACCCAGTTCGACAAGGACGATGTCGAGCAGGTCGGCCTGGTCAAGTTCGACTTCCTCGGCCTGCGCACCCTGACCATCATCGACTGGGCGGTGAAGGCGATCAACGTGCGCCACGCGCGCGCCGGCATCCCGCCGGTGGAGATCGCCGCGATCCCGCTCGACGACGCGCCGACCTACAAGGGCATCTTCGCCTCGGGCAACACCGGTGCGGTGTTCCAGTTCGAATCCTCGGGCATGCGCCGGCTGCTGAAGGACGCCCGCCCCGACCGCTTCGAGGACCTCATCGCGCTGGTCTCGCTGTACCGCCCCGGCCCGATGGACCTGATCCCCTCGTTCAACGCGCGCAAGCACGGGCAGGAGGAGATCGTCTATCCCGATCCGCGCACCGAAGCGATCCTGAAGGACACCTACGGCATCATGGTGTACCAGGAGCAGGTGATGCAGATGGCGCAGATCGTCGGCGGCTACTCGCTGGGCGGCGCCGACCTGCTACGCCGCGCGATGGGCAAGAAGGTGCCGGCGGAAATGGCCAAGCACCGCGAGATCTTCCGCGAGGGTGCGGCCAAGGGCGGCGTCGGCGAGGCCAAGGCCGACGAAATCTTCGACCTGATGGAGAAGTTCGCCGGCTACGGCTTCAACAAGTCGCACGCCGCCGCCTACGCGCTGGTCAGCTACCAGACCGCGTGGCTGAAACGCCATTACCCGGCCGAGTTCATGGCGGCCACGCTGTCCTCGGACATGGACAACACCGACAAGGTGGTCGGCTTCCTCGACGAGGTGCGCAACCTCGGCCTGACCGTGCTGCCGCCGCGCATCAACGCCTCGGCCTACATGTTCGAGGCGGCCACCCCGGACACCATCCAGTACGGCCTGGGCGCGATCAAAGGCGTGGGCCGCGGCGCCTGCGAGGCGATCGTGGCCGAGCGCGAGCGTGGCGGCGAGTACGCCTCGCTGCTGGATTTCTGCACCCGCGTGGAATCGGCCAAGCTCAACAAGCGCACCCTCGAGGCGATGATCAACGCCGGCGCGATGGACGGGCTGGGCGCCAACCGCGCCACGCTGATGCTGCAGCTGCCGGAGGTGATGAAGGCCACCGAGCAGATGGCGCGCGAGCGCGCCTCCGGGCAGAACTCGCTGTTCGGCGGCGCCGACACCAGCGCCCCGGCGCTGCGCCTGGACCTGCCGGAGAGCAAGGAATGGCCGCTGGGCCAGTTGCTGGCCGGCGAGCGCGAGACGCTGGGCTTCTACCTCAGCGGCCATCCGTTCGATCCGTACCGCGACGAAGTGCGCGAACTGGTCGGCTGCGACCTGAGCGCGCTGGAGAAGATCTGCGCGCAATCCGGCGGCGGCCGCGGTGGTGGCGGCGATGGCGAGAAGCGCGCCTGGCGCCCGGAGGTCAGCGCGATCCTCGCCGGCCAGGTGGTCGGCGTGCGCCGCAAGGGCGACAGCCAGGTGTTCGTGCAACTGGAGGACGGCCGCGGCCGCATCGAGTGCAGCGCGTTCTCCGACGCCATCGCCGAGTTCGGCCACCTGCTGACCCGCGACCGCATCCTGATCGTCAAGGGCGGTGTGCGCGAGGACGAATTCAACGGCGGCTACGCGATGCGCATCCGCCAGTGCTGGGACTACGAACAGATCTGCACGCACCACGCGCAGCGCCTGTCGCTGCGCCTGGACCTGCGCCAGCGCAGCGCCTGGCCGCGCATCGATGGCCTGCTCGCCCGCCACCGCCCGGGCAAGACCCCCCTGCGCCTGGACCTGCTGCTGCAGTCGGCGCAGGGCGGCATCGCCGGCATGCTCGACCTCAACGGCAGCCATTCGGTGCGCGTGGACCCGCAGCTGCTGGACGCCCTGCGCGGCGACCCGGCGGTGCGCGCGGTGAAGGTCAAATACAACCCGCCATGGGCGAACTGAGCCTGGCGCGCAGCGCGGCGCGCCCGTTGCACATGGCCGAAGGAAGGAGGCCGCGATGAAGACCGTGCTGTTCCCATTCGCTGCCGCGCTCGTGCTGGCGGCGTGTTCCTCGTCCAAGGTCGACTTCCAGATCGACAACCCCACCGCCGCGCCGCTGTCGATCACGCTCGACGGCAAGACCCTGCAGGTGCCGGCGCAGCAGGCGCAGCCGGTGACGTTGGCGGCCGGCGAGCACCACCTGCGCAGCGAACGCCTGGGCGATGTGCGCTTCATCGTCTACGCCGATACCAGGGGCGGGCTGATCAATCCGACCCTGAGCGAGTACGTGACCGCGAACGCGATCTACCTCACCGGCCCGGACAAGGCGAAGAACTTCGGTTCGATCAACGCGCGGATCGAACTGAACGGCGTCACCTTCGAAGGCCCCTTCAAACAGACCCACGACCTGTTCATCGACAAGGACTGGACCTTCGGCGTGCGCGAGCCGTTCCCGGACGAGCAGGTCGTCGCGCATGTCGATGCCAGCGGCGGCAAGATCGACCGCAAGATCTTCACTGCGCCGGACTTCATCGCCTACGTCGAGACCGGCATGGGCCAGCCCGGCGCGTTCGAGCGCGCGCGGCCGGGCCGTTACGTGACGCCGCGCTTCGCGCTGGAGAAGGCCCCGGCGACGTTGCCGCCGCTGGACCCGGCCTACGAGGCCCATGCCGGCCCGCTGCGCGCGCTCTACGCGCGCCACCTGCGCGCGACCGGCGCCGACGCGCAGCGGGCCCTGCGCAAGGAAGCCTTCCAGGCGCAGATGGCGTTCACCGCCGCGACCGCGACGCTGGGCGCCTCGCTGCCGCCCTCGGCCAACGAGGCCTACAACACCTTCGTGCACGCCTTCGGCGAGCTGACCGGGCGCAGTGCGCTGGTCGTTCCCTGAACCGCCGCCGCCCTCGGCCAGCCGCGCCCCGCCGGCCTTTCCACACCGGAGCGTACGGGCAGTTGCCGTACATTCGGCTAAGCTTCCCCACCTTTGATCCATCCGACGGCTTCCAATGAACCCGAACTACCTCGACTTCGAGCAACCCATCGCCGATCTGGAAGCCAAGATCCAGGAACTGCGCAACGCCAGCACCGGCCCGGCGGTCAACGTCGATGCCGAGGTCAGCGCGCTGGAAGACAAGCTGCGGGTGCGCACGGCGCAGATCTTCCGCGACCTGTCCTCGTGGCAGATCTCGCAGTTGGCGCGGCATCCGCAGCGCCCGTACACGCTGGACTACATCAACGTGTTCTGCGACGAGTTCCAGGAACTGGCCGGCGACCGCGCGTTCGCCGACGACAAGGCCATCGTCGGCGGCCTCGGCCGCATCGATGGCCGCGCGGTGGTGATCATCGGCCACCAGAAGGGCCGCGACACCAAGAGCAAGATCGCGCGCAATTTCGGCATGCCGCGCCCGGAGGGCTACCGCAAGGCGCTGCGCCTGATGAAGCTGGCCGAGCGCTTCAAGCTGCCGCTGCTGACCTTCATCGACACCCCCGGCGCCTACCCCGGCATCGGCGCCGAGGAGCGCGGCCAGAGCGAGGCGATCGCGCGCAACCTGCTGGAAATGGCCGAACTGAAGGTGCCGGTGATCTGCACCGTGATCGGCGAAGGCGGCTCCGGCGGCGCACTGGCGATCGGCGTGGGCGACCGCACCCTGATGCTGGAATACGGCACCTATTCGGTGATCTCGCCGGAAGGCTGCGCCTCGATCCTGTGGAAGGACGCCTCCAAGGCCAAGGATGCCGCCGAACAGCTCGGCCTGACCGCCAAGCGCCTGTCCGCGCTGGGCCTGGTCGACAAGGTGATCCGCGAACCGATCGGCGGCGCCCACCGCAACCCCACGCAGATGGCCAAGCGCCTGAAGGCGGTCCTGCTCAACGAACTGCATGCCCTGGAACAGCAGCCGATCGAGCAGTTGCTGGAGAAGCGCTACGCGCGCCTGCGCAGCTACGGGGCGTACGAAGCGGCCTGATCGCGACACAAGGAAGCGTTGTCCATGAATCCCATCGTCCTGCTGTCGCTGGCCTTGCAGTTGGCCTGCTGCGTGCACGTGGTGCGCAGCGGCCGCCCGCTGTATTGGATCTTCATCCTGCTGATCTTTTCGTATCTGGGGATCCTGATCTACGTGATCGCCGAACTGCTGCCGGAGTGGCGCAACGATCCGCGCGCGCGCCGCCACCTGCGCAAGGTCGGTGCCACGCTCGATCCGAACCGCGACAAGCGCACCGCCGGCAATCGCCTGGAACTGGCCGACACCGTGGACAACCGCCGGCAACTGGCCGAGGTGCACCTGGATAACGGCGAGTACGCGCAGGCGGCCGAGGTGTTCGAGAGCGGCTTGCGCGGCATCCACCGCGACGACCCCGGACTACTGCTCGGACTGGCCAAGGCGCAGTTCGGCCTGGACCAGCCGGCCGCGGTGAAAGCCACGCTGGACCGGCTGATCGCCGCCAACCCGCAGTTCCGCTCGCAAGACGGCCACCTGCTATACGCGCGCGCCACCGAGGCGCTGGGCCAGACCGACGCGGCGCTGGAGGAATACGCCGCGCTCGCCGACGACTACCCCGGCGAAGAAGCGCGCGTGCGCTACGCGCAACTGCTTCAGCGCGCGGGCCAGCCGCAGCGCGCCGGCGAAGTGTTCAACGAAGTACTGAAGCGCTCCAGCCTGGCCCCACGCTACTACCAGCGCGACCAACGCCAGTGGATCGACCTGGCCCGCAGCGAACTGAAGCAACTCGACAGCCGCAACGCCTAGCTGCTGGCGCAAGCCCGGAAAGGGTCGGAAACGGGGACTTTCGAATCCCCAATCCCCAATCCCCAATCCCCGCTCAAAACGGCTTGGCCAGCACCAGCCAGATCACCACCAGCAGCGCGAGCACCGGCAGCTCGTTGAACAGGCGCAGCGCGCGCGAGGATGGCAGGGGCTGCGTCTGCCCCACGCGCTTGAGCCAGCGGCCGGTGAAGATGTAGTAGGCCAGCATCAGCGCCACCAGGCCGAGCTTGGCGTGCAGCCAGCCGCTGTGGCCGGGCGCGACCATGGTCGGGAAGTCCGGCAGCACCTTGTAGCCCAGCCACAACGCCAGCCCCAGCAGCAGCGCCAGGCCGAACATCATGTGGCCGAAGCGGTACAGGCGCCGGCCCATCAGCGCCAGGCGCTCCTGCACCTGCGGCTGGCCCGCGCTCTCGGCGACGTTGACCAGGATCCGCGGCAGGTAGAACACCGCCGCCATCCATGCGATCACGAACAGCAGATGCAGGGACTTGATCCACAGGTAGAGTTGCATGCGCTGGCTCCGTGTCGCTGGCGTAGGATGTGCGGCCATTTTCGCCGATTCGTCCGGCGCCCGCACGGACCACACGCCCGCATGGACAAACAGTACGACGCCGACTACTTCCAGCGCTGGTATCGCCGCGACGGCATCGGCGATGCCTCGCGCCTGGCGCGCAAGGTCGCGCTCGCCGTGGCCCAGGCCGAGTACTACCTGGAACGGCCGATCCGCAGCGTGCTCGACATCGGCTGCGGCGAAGGCGCCTGGCGCGCGCCGCTGCTGAAGCTGCGGCCGAAACTGCGCTACCTCGGCTTCGACAGCAGCGATTACGCGGTCGCCCGCTACGGCCGCCACCGCAACCTGCACCCGGCGCGCTTCGGCGATTTCGCCTGGCTGCGGCCGTGCGCGCCGGTGGACCTGCTGGTGTGCTCGGACGTGCTGCACTACGTGCCCAGCCGCGAACTGCGCCAGGGCCTGCCCGGCCTGGTGGAGCTGTGCGGCGGCGTGGCGTTCCTGGAGACCTTCGCCGCCGAGGACGATTTCGACGGCGACCACGCCGGCTTCCAGCCCCGCGCGGCGCGCTGGTACCGGCGCCAGTTCGGTGCGCTCGGGCTGCGCCCGGTCGGCAGTCATTGCTGGCTGGCGCCAGCGCTGGCGGGGGATGCGGCGGCCCTGGAGACGATTGGTCTGGTGCCCCATTAAGGTGCAAACCGCGCGGATGCGTTATGCTGCACGGCAGCATACGCTCAGGATGGAAACACCGGCATGCTCTACCAGTGGCACGAACTGACCCGTAACCTGCTCGCCCCCTGGGTGCACCAGGCCGAAGCCAACGCCAAGATCTTCTCCGACCCCAACAGCCTGTGGTCGACGCTGCCCGGCGCCGAGCGCCTGGCCGCCAGCAACGAGTTGATGCACCGCCTGGGCAAGGACTACGAGAAGCCGGCCTGGGCGCTGGACCATGTCGAGGTCGACGGCCACGCCCTGCCGATCGTCGAGCAGGAAGTGCTGCGCAAGCCGTTCTGCCGCCTGCTGCGCTTCAAGCGCTTCAGCGACGACGCCAAGGTCGTGGACGGACTCAAGAAGCAGCCGGCCGTGCTGGTGGTGGCGCCGCTGTCCGGCCACCACGCCACGCTGCTGCGCGACACCGTGCGCACCCTGCTGCGCGACCACAAGGTCTACGTCACCGACTGGATCGACGCGCGCATGGTGCCGCAGTCCGAAGGCGACTTCGGCCTGGACGACTACGTGCGCTACGTGCAGGACTTCATCCGCCACATCGGCGCCGAATCGCTGCACGTGATGAGCGTGTGCCAGCCGACCGTGCCGGTGCTGGCGGCAGTCTCGCTGATGGCCGGACGTGGCGAGACCACGCCGCGCTCGCTGGTGATGATGGGTGGCCCGATCGATGCGCGCCGCAGCCCCACCGAAGTCAACAACCTGGCCACGCGCAATCCGCTGTCCTGGTTCGAGCACAACGTCATCCATACCGTGCCGCCGGCCTATCCCGGCCACGGCCGCGCCGTCTATCCGGGCTTCCTGCAGCACATCGGCTTCCTGGCGATGAACCCGAGCCGGCACTTCATGTCGCACTGGGATTTCTACGCCAACCTGGTCAAGGGCGACCTGCAGGACGCCGAGGCGCACCGCCGCTTCTACGACGAGTACAACGCGGTGCTGGACATGCCGGCCACCTACTACCTGGACACCATCCGCGTGGTGTTCCAGGAATTCCTGCTGCCGCGCGGCGAATGGGTGATCGACGGCGAACGCGTCGACCCGGCCGCGATCCGCGACACCGCGCTGCTCAGCATCGAAGGCGAACTGGACGACATCTCCGGCCTGGGCCAGACCGCCGCCGCGCAGGACCTGTGCACCGGCATTCCCGCGGCGCGGCGCCAGCACCTGGAAGTGCAAGGCGCCGGCCATTACGGCATCTTCAGCGGCCGTCGCTGGCGCGACATCGTGTATCCGCAGGTGCGCAGTTTCATCGCCGCCAACGCCGGCGCCAGCCGCGCGCCGGCAGCCGGCAACGTCACCCCGCTCAAGCGCCGCGGCAGCCGCAAGGCGGGCTGAGCGGCATCTCGCCCGCGGCGACCACGCCGCGGGCGATCGTGTATCAGGACATCAGAGCGCCTCGCTGCGCACCAGCAGGTGCTTGGCCAGCAGGCCATGCGCCTTGCCGAAGCCGCGCGACAGGTGCAGCGTGACGAAGAACAGCGCCGCGCCCAGCACGCTGGCCAGCAGCAACGGCAGCCACGCCTCGCTGCCGATCCAGTGCAGCGGACCGACATGAACGGTCAGATCAGCGACGTCCGGGGCAAACAGCGCGGCAGGCGCCAGCAGCATCAGCAGCGACGTACTCAGCAAGGCCGCGAATACCGTGAAGTAGAAGATGCCCAGCGGCAGCATCAGCAGGAAGTACAGCATCGTGGTCCAGGTGCGCGCATCGGTGAACATCTGCCCGATGCGCTGCAGCCACGGCTGTTCGGGCGCGCTGTACAGCGGCCGCCGCGGCATGCGCTCGCCCAGCAGCACTTCCACCACGCGCCCTTCCACCAGCGACAGCAGCCGCACCGACCCGAAGAACAGCACCAGCAGCGGCACCCCGACGATCAGGATCAGCAAGCCCGCCGACACGCTGACGCCGGTGACCAGCCAGGTGAAGTAGAAGATGCCGGTGACCAGCGACAGCAGCATGTAGAACAGGCTGCCGTAGGCGCGCGGGTCGGCGACCACGCCAAAGAAGCGGCCGGGCAACGATTTGCGCTTGGGCGGCGCCGGCGGCTTCAGCGCGCGGTTCACCGTCACTTCGGTCTCGCGGTAGATCTCGGCCACCTCGTCCGGCGCACCGTAGCTGCCGGCCACGCCGGCGATGACCTCGGCCTCGCTCTTGCCCGGCTGCTCGGCCAGCTCCGAGCGCAGGTATTCCTCCGCGTCGTACAGCGCGTCCTGGATCAGCGCCGGGTCGGCGCCGCCCAATGCCGCACGCAGTTGCGCCAGGTAGTCGGGAATGGTGGTCGGCAAGGGCCGCGGTGCGGTGTGTGCGCTGCTCATTCTGAAATCCCCTTCAGCACGGAATCGACGGAATCGCGGGTGGCGCGCCACGCCGCGGCCCATTGCCGCAGCGTGGAAAGACCCGCCGCGGTGATGCGGTAGTAACGCCGTGGCGGCCCCGCCACCGACGGCTCGACATGGCTGGACAGCAGGCCGGCAGCCTCCAGGTTGCGCAGCACCGGATACAGCGCACTCTGCTTGCCGCTGAGCACGCCCTCGCCCACCTGCTCCAGGCGCTTGGCGATGAGGTAGCCGTACAGCGGCGCCTCGGCCGCGGCCAAGACCGCCAGCAGGGCCAGCGACACGGTGCCGGCACTCAGCTCCTTCTGGAATTTCTTCAGCTGCGCATCCGGCTCGACCATGGCGCCCTCGCTAGGTTGAGCTAGATACTAGTAACGAGTTCGACATAGTGATCGTGCCATTGGTCATGCACGCCGCCCAAGCGCCGCGATTGCCGCGGCAAACGTTTCGACAACGTCGCGCGCCCTACACTCGTGACGGTTCCGTTCCACATGCATTCCAGGAGGTATCGCATGAGCCCGTCCCCCACCGAACAGCAACCCGGCCAGGCCACCGACCCGAGCTTCGCCAGTTCCGGCAACCAATACTCCGCTGGCCCGATCAAGCGGGATCCGAACGCTGGCGCAGGCTCGCTCGAGTACAGCCGTACGGTCACCGAAGCCAGGCGTGGCCCACTGGAGTACGCCTTGGTGCAGACCGGCAAGGTCGGCGCCGGCAGCAAACAGGAAGACGGCAAGACCGTGTTCAACGTGGAGATGGAGTTCACCCAGGGCCATCGCATCGAGGGCGCATTCAAGGCCGGGCGCCTGGCCGTCGACGGCAGCCTGACCCAGGCGGTCGGCGAGCGCGGCCGTTACGAGGTGCGCCTGCCCGGCGAGGCCAAGGCCGAAGCCGCTGCCCAGGTGAATCCGTTCGACCCGCAGACCATCCCGGTGGACGGTAGCGTCAAGCTCGATGGCCAGGCCTTCGCCAAGACCTCGATGGAGGCGACGTTTCGCGGCTTGGCCACCTCCAGCGAGCGCACCGATGCGGCCGGCATGAGCTACGCCGTGCAGCGCGTGGACGAGCACAGCGTGCGCGTGGCGGTCGGCCCGACCCAGGCGCTGGAGCGGCTGGAGGCGGTCGGATTCAAGACCGACATCGCCCAGGCCATGCTCGGCCGCCAGGACGCGCTCGGCCAGGCGAACATGCGCACCGCCACCTTCGACCTGCGCGAGCCGCAGGCGCAAGCCGCCTATCGCGACTTCCTGGTCAGCGGCAAGCTCGCCGCCAACGTACCCGGCGTCAGCGACGTACAGAAGGTCGAAAGCCTCACGATGAGTTCGGAAACCCGTGCCCAACTCGGGGTAGGCCCGTTCAAGGCCGAGCTGGGCGGCCAGCGCAACACCGGGGAGAACGTGCGCACCACCTATGCCGACGGCAGCTACAGCCTGGTCGGCAAGGTGCAGTACGCCGGCAACGTGCCGATGACCATGACCCGCCAGTTCGACGCCGCGAACAACGAGCGCGTGGACGAACGCAGCTACCAGTTCAAGTTCGACAAGGTCGACGAGAACCAGGCGCAACTGCTCAACTCGGTGCTCGCCGGCAAGGCCGGTGCCGCGGGTCCGGCGAAGGCCGGCCAGGACCTCACCCTGCACTTCTCCGAGCGGCAGATGGATGCGCTGCGTCAGCAGTACCAGCGCGCAGCGCAGGCCAGCCCGATGACCGCGCACGAGGCGGCGCAGTACGCCAAGCAAAGTCCGCAGGACTTCGCGATCGGCCTGGCGCGCAACCTTGGCAATTCCCAGTACGGCCTGAGCGAGCGCCTGTTCCGCGTGGCCGACAGCGCCGGCGGCACGCCGGGCGGCGATCTGCAACGCATCGACGCCAAGGCCGAAACGCCAGAGCAGAAGTCGCCGACGGCGCCGACACGCGCCACCGGCAGCGGGCCGGAGCCGCACGCCGCTGCCGCCGCCGACCCGCGGCAACAGGCGATGCAGCAGGCGATCGAGCACAAGCTCACCCCGTACGATGCCAACGTCGCCAGCAACTTGCTGCTGGCAGCCAGGCGCGATGGCCTGACCCAGGTCGATCACGTGCTGCGCAACGACAACGGCCGCGTGTTCGCGGTGCAGGGCGACCCCGGCGCCGGCGACAAGCGGGTGGCCTACGTGGACGCCGCGCAGGCGGCCACCATCCCGGCGGCGGAAAGCGCCAGGCAACTGGCCGCGCTGCCGCCGCTGCCGAACCAGGCGCCAGTGCAGGACACACAGGAACCGCAGAAGCGCGCGCTGTCGTAGACAGCGCTGTCGGCGGCACGGCGGTCGCGCCATGCCGCCGGCACATTGGCAGCGGCCGCCGCTTCGGTGAGAATCGGGCGCTCACCGACCGGGCCGCCCTCATGCCGCTGCGCACTTCCCTGCTCGCCCTCGCGTTGTCGCTGTCCACCTTCGCCGCGTCGGCCGGGGCACCGCCGCCGGCCGTGCCCTACCGCAGCCCGCAACAGATCCTGGACGCATCCAAGCCCAGCGACTGGCGCACGCTGGATCCGGCCAACACGCTGTACCTGGAGCTGGACACCGGCCGGGTGATCATCGAACTGGCACCGGCGTTCGCGCCGCAGCACGTCGGCAACATCCGCACCCTGGCCCACGAGCACTTCTGGGACGGCCTGAGCATCTACCGCGCGCAGGACAATTTCGTGGTGCAGTTCGGCGACCCCGACGGCGAGGAGCCGGGCAAGGCCAGGTCGCTGGGCAGTGCCAAGACCCACCTGCCCGCCGAATTCCAGCGCCCGGCCGCGGGCCTGGCGTTCCAGCCCCTGCCCGACCGCGACGGCTGGGCGCCGCAGGTCGGCTTCGTCGACGGCTTTCCGGTGGCGCGCGATCCCAAGGCCGGCACCGCCTGGCTGGCGCATTGCTACGGCACGCTCGGCGCCGGCCGCAACAACGACGAGGACAGCAGCATCGGCGCCGAACTGTACGTGGTCACCGGGCAATCGCCGCGGCAACTGGACCGCAACATCACCGTGGTCGGCCGCGTGGTCAAGGGCATGGAACTGCTCAGCGTGATCCCGCGCGGACCTGACCCGATGGGCTTCTACGAAAAACCCGAACAACGCACCCCGATCCGCGCCATCCGCCTAGCCAGCGACGTGCCGGAGAACGAGCGCACCCCGCTGCAATTGCTGCGCACGGATACGCGCACCTTCCGCGAGGTGGTCGAGGCGCGACGCAACCGCCGCGACGCGTTCTACAAGCGGCCTGCCGGGCACATCGACCTGTGCAATGTGCCGCTGCCGGTGCGTACGCCGCCGAAGTGACGCGTCATGCGCGCGCCGGACGGTGCGCGCTCAGGCGCCGCCGACGCTGCGCCGCTGCGGTTGCTGCGCGTGCAGGAAGCGGGTGAACAGTTCGCGCGGCTGCTCCACGCCGCACTCGGTCAGCAGCATGGCGATGTTGCCGCGGTGGAAAGCGCCATGCGCGAGCACGTGGAACAGCATTTCCTCTCGGCGCATGCGGCCGGCATCGCCATCGGTGAAATGGAACGCCAGTGTCTGCTGCAAGGCGGGCGCGTCGATCCGGGCGACATAGTCGGCATACCACCGGTCCGATTCGGCCATCGCCGCACCCAGCGCCTCCAGTTCCGGCGTCTGCGGCGTATTGCTCGCGGTGAACGCATGCGTGCCGCCCTCCAGGTGCGCAGCGAAGATCCGGTCCACCACGTAGGTATGGTTCAACAGCCGGATCGCGCGCTGCCGCTGCGCCGGAAACGCCGCACCATCGATCTGCGCCAACGCCTGCAGCAGTTCGGCGTTGGCCCAGGCCTTGAAGGCGAACTGCGATGCGAGCAGGGAATCGGTCATTGCGTCGTTCTCAGGCAAAGGGGGGACACGGAATTTGCGGCGCGCCGACGTCCTCGCGCACGCCTGCCAGTTGCGCCGCTACCGCGCGCGCTGGCTGAAGGCGACGCTGCCCAGGATCAGCATGCCGGCCAGCAACATGGTCCAGGTCAGCGGCTCGCCGAGGATCGCCCAGGCCAGCAGCGCGCCGAACACCGGCACCAGATAGGTCACCGTCGACGCGCGCGCCGGGCCGATGCGCTGGATCAACCGGTAGTACAACAGGAACGCCAGGCCGGTGCAGAGCACGCCCAGGCCGCCGGCGCAGGCCCAGGCCACCGCCGGCACCGGTGCGGCCGGCCAGTGCGTCCAGGCCAGCGGCGCCAGCAGCAACGCGCTGCACCCCAGCGTCGACGCCGCCGCCGCGGCTGGCGGCAGATCGCTCATGTGCCGCTTCACCAGGCTGTAGCCGATGCCGTACAGCAGGGAGGCAGTGGTGCCGGCCAGCGCGGCGGGGCCCACGCTGATGCCGGCCGACTTGCCGGTGGCGAGCACCACGATGCCGGCGAAGCCGATCAACAGCGCCAGCGCGCGGCGCGTGCCGATCTTCTCGCCGAAGAACAGGAAGGCGATCAAGGCGGTGAACAGCACGGTCATCGCGTTGCAGATCGCGCCGATCGCCGCCGGCGCATGCTGCGCGCCCCAGGCGAAGAGCAGGAACGGCAGCGCCGAGTTGAGCATGCCGATCGCCGCCAGGGTCGGCCAGCGCCGCAACGGGAAGCGCGCCCGCGCCAGCCACAGGAACGGCAGCAGCACCGCCGCGCCCAGCGCCAGGCGCAGTTCCACCAGCGCGTAGGCGCCGAACTGCGGCGCGGCCACGCGCATGAACAGGAACGAGCAGCCCCAGACGACGCCGAGGAAACCCAGTTCCAGCGGCGTGCGCCAGTCGCGGGCGGGCGCGCCGTCGGATGCGGAGGCAGCAGCGGCGGAGGCGATGGCCGGCTGCAGGGAAGGATCGGAGGTGGGCATGGAAGAGGCTCGCGGTCGATCGGACACGCGCCGCAGCGGTCGTGCGACGCCACCCATCCGCTGCCGGCTGAGGACGCCGGGCGGCGCATCCGCGCCGACGCCGCATCACCGCTGCCCGCCGCGCATGTCGTGTTCGGCTGCCAGCATCGCCCTGCGCCACGGGGCTGACAAGCGCGTAGTATCGTCGCGAGCCACAAATCTGCCGCGTGCCTGCTCATGCAACTGCGCCCGTCCCTGCTGCCCGCACTCGGCGTGTTCGCCGCCGCGGCGCGCCACCAGAACTTCGCCCATGCCGCGGAGGAACTGCATCTCACCGCCAGCGCGGTCAGCCACCATGTGCGGCGCCTGGAAGCCCTGCTCGGCGCCACGCTGTTCCAGCGCCACGCGCGCGGGGTCAAGCTGACCGCCGAGGGCCGGCAACTGGCCGATGCCGCCAGCGCGGCGCTGGCCGACATCGCCGCGGTCGCCGGCAACCTGCATCCGCAGGCCGACACCGCGCCGCTGCGCCTCACCACGCTGCGCTCGCTCTCGTACTGCTGGCTGCTGCCGCGCCTGCCGCGCTTCTGCCAGGCCTATCCGCACGTGCGGCTGGACATCCAGACCGATGCGGCGTTCTCGCGCTTCGAGGAGGGCGGCCCGGATCTGGGCATCCGCTACGGCCAGGGCGCCTGGCCGGGCCTGACCTCGCACCATCTGATGGACGACGAACTGTTCCCGGTGGCCTCGCCGGCTCTGCCGCAACTGCCGACGCTGCGCCGGCCCGAGCAGATCGCGCAACTGCCGCTGCTCACCGACATGTCGCCGCAGGGCTGGCGCGACTGGTTCCGCGCCGCCGGCGTGCGCGGCGTGGCGCTGCCGCCGATGCACACCTTCAACGACAGCACCGATGCGATGCGCGCGGCGGTGTACGGCGTGGGCGCGGTGCTGGCACGCAAGCACATCGCCCAGCCCTACCTGCAGCGTTACGAACTGGTGCGCCTGCCCGGCCCGGCGCTGACCGCGCGCTATTCCTACTACATCGTGCATCCGACCCACCGCCTGCTCAGCCCGGCCGCCAGCCACTTCGTCGACTGGCTCAAGCGCGAGGCGCTGGACGAGCGCACCCCGATGCCGGCGCTGCCGGCGGAACTGCTCGGGTTGCCGCCGAAGGCGGGTTAGCGCCCCTCTCCGCACGCATTCGCAGGCGCGGCCTCCGCCGCGACGGACGCGACGGAGAGCGCCTTGCGACGACGCAGTCGTACGGCGACGAAGCCGAACGCAGCGCGCGTCAGGGCGACGTTCCTGCGGCTCCTGCGACCTGCGCCGCACGTGCGCCCGGCTGCAGGCGCGGCAACGGCCGGATGCGCACGCGGTGGGCACAGACGTCCACATCCGGATACAGCATCGAACGTCCGTTGCGAAAGGTGAAGCGGAGGTCGTAGCGGCATGCGGCGCCTGCGAGCGGGAAGGTCGCTGCGTCGCCGCCACCCCGCAACGGCGCACCGAGCGCGACGTCACGAAAAGCATGGCTGCCTGGCGCAGCGACCGCCAGCGCCGTCAGCGCGTCGTAGGCGCGGTTGCTCAATTCCAGATAGCGAACCGGCTCGGCAGCGGCCGCCGCTGCGGTCGCGACGGACAGGGAAAGGGTCAAGGCAAGGACACGAATCGAGGGCATGACAGAGCTCCGATAGGAAGGATTCGCCAGCCGCGAGGAAACAGATTCCTTTGGTGCTGACGTGCCCATCAGGCCGCGTGGCCGCGTGGCTGCAAATCGATTCGGGACGAATCGTCGTTCTCGCGCTCCCAATCGTAGTGCGCGCGCATCGGCGCTTTCCATGGCGTGTCGCTGCGCCTAGGATGCGCCCGTCACCCCTCGGCCATCGCTGGATGAACGTCCGACTCGGCAGTACCGAAATCAGCCTATGGCGCTATGTCGCGCTGTGGACGCTGGTGGCCATGGTGTTCATGCTCCAGAACATCATCAACAACGGTGCGTCTGCCGGCAGGTGGCCTCTGGAGGTGCTCATCCGGTGGTCGCTGATCCAGTGGTACAGCTGGGCCCTCCTGGCGCCCACCGTCTTCCGGCTCGCCGAACATTTCCCTGTCCGCGGCGCCCAGCGCTTCCACGGGCTTGGCGCGCAGGCAGCCGCAAGCCTGTGCGTGACGTTCGCCACGATGGTCATCGGCGCGCTGGTCTCCACCCTGTTCGAGCCCAGCGGCTTCGCTGAACAACTGGGGTATTTCCTGGAGCAGCACTTCGCCATCGGGTTGCTGACCTACTGGACCTTGTTCGCGATCCAGCAAGCGCTGCACTTCCACGCCGAGAAGGCCCGGCGCGAGGTGGAAGCCAGCCGTCTGGCCGCCGAACTCGCGCAGTCGCGCCTGCAAGCGCTCAAGAGCCAGCTGCAACCGCATTTCCTGTTCAACACGCTGCATGCCATCGTCACCCTGCTGGACGAAGACACCGTCGCCGCCGAGGACATGCTGCTGCGGTTGAGCGAACTGCTGCGCGCCTTCCTGGAAGACTACGACGGCCAGGAAATCACCCTGGAACGCGAACTGGCCCTGCTCGACCTGTATCTCGGCATCCAGCGCAAGCGCTATGGCGAGCGCCTGAGCACGAAGCTCTATGTCGCGCCCGGCACGCTGCACTGCGCAGTGCCCAGCCTGCTGCTGCAACCGCTGGTGGAAAATGCGATCCGCCATGGCATCGGCCAACATGTCGGCAGCGACCGCATCGAGATCGAGTGCCGACGCGAAGGCGAAACGCTGTCCATCGAAGTGCGCAACGGCAACAGCACGCTGCAGGACAACAGCAGTGCGGGCGGACACGGCATCGGTTTCTCCAATAGCCGCCTGCGACTGAAGGAACTCTACGGCGACAACGCCGACATCCGGCTCGACATGCTCTATCCGCAAGGCGTTGCCTGCCGTATCCGGCTGCCGTTCCGCAAACTGGACGCCGAGGACGCCCCGGAGCACGTCGCAGCATGAGCATCACGGCGCTGGTCATCGACGACGAACCGATCGCGCGCCACGCCATCGTGCGACTGCTGCGTGCCGATCCGGCCATCGCGCTGCTGGGCGAATGCGGCGATGGCGCCTCTGCGGTGATCGCGATCCGCAGCCAGTCGCCCGACCTGGTGTTCCTGGACATCCAGATGCCGGCCATGACCGGCATGGACGTCGTCGCCACGATCGGCGCGGCCAACATGCCGGCGACGATCTTCGTCACCGCCTACGAGCAGTACGCGGTCCGTGCGTTCGAGGCCAATGCGGTGGACTATCTGGTCAAGCCCTTCAGCCGCGAACGCTTCGCCGAGACGTTGCAACGCGCCAAACGACGAATGTCCTTCAGCAGCGGCGCGGGTTCCCTTGTCGAGACGCGCATTCTGCAGACCCTGGATGCGCTGCGCCAACGCGAAGACTATCTGCAACGGATTCCGGTACGCGTCGACGAAGCGGTGGTGCTGGTCGCCGTCGAGGACATCGTCTGGATCAAGGCCAGTCGCAACACGGCGCTGATCCACCTGGCCGACCGCACCCATGAACTGCGCGAGACCATGGCCACGCTGGCCGCACGGCTGGACCCGCGCCACTTCGCCCGCGTGCATCGATCGGCGATCGTCAACCTGCGTCGGGTGAGGGCGATCCACCCCTGGTTCAACGGTCACCACGTGGTCACCATGGAGACGGGGCAGCAACTGCGCATGAGCCGCTACCAGCACGAAGCCTTCCTGCGCCTGGTGACGACGCACAAGGAAGGTTGACGAACGGGGGGCTGCGCCCGTCACCTCTTCAACACAGCGGCTCTTCTCATGCATGGCGAACCTCCTTGGGGGAAACCGCGTCACCGCGTCGATTCGACACTTGACATAGACAAGGCAACACGTCATTAATTAACTAATTCGTTAATTAGCTAATCCCCGATGTCCATCGACCGCGTCTTCGAAGCCCTCGCCTCGCGCCCGCGCCGCGAGATCCTGGCCTACCTGTCGGCACAGGAACTCACGGCCGGCGAGATCGCGCAGCGCTTCGCGATGAGCGCGCCGGCGATCTCGCGGCACCTGTCGGTGCTGGAAGCGGCGGGGCTGGTGGCGAGCGAGCGTCGCGGCCAGTTCGTGGTCTACCGGCTCACCCCCGACAACCTGGTCAACACCCTCAGCGGTTTCGCCTTCGAGATCTGCCCCAGCGCCGGCCCGCTCAAACGCGAGTCGCGCAAGCGAGCCAAGCGCACCGCCTGATCCTTCCGCCACGGCAACAGGAGTCCGCCGATGACCGCCGCACCGCTCAGCGAACACGCCGCCGCGCAAACCGGATTCCCCTCGGTGCGCCTGCCGTCCTACAGCGGCGGCCTGCCGGTGGAGGTCATCCTGATCGCCCAGCTCGGCGTCGGCGCCGGCGATCCGCTGATCGCCCAGGCCTGCCTGCGCCAGCGCGCGCATCCTCAGTTCCGCGATGCGCTGGACGAACCCTCGGCGCGCCTGGCCGGCACCGATTTCGGCAACGGCGAGTCGACCGCGCTGTATTCGTTCGCGGTCGGCAGCGGCGGCCATCCGTTCCATTGCCATGCCGGGCATCGTATGTTCACCGCGATCACCGGCAGCGGCGGCGCGCTGCTGCGTTTCAGCACCGCCTCGCCGACGCAGCTGGCGCAGGATCCGCAGCATTTCCTCGCCGCGCTGCGCCATGTCGAATTGCCCGCCGACTGCTTGTTCAGCGTGCGCTTCGGCGGGGGCACCTGGCACCAGTTCGCGCCGCTGCGTGCGCAGTCCGGGCATCCGGCGTTCTTCGCCCTGTCCTGCCACAGCGACGAAGCAGGCGGCGCGCTTACCGAGGACGTACGCGCGCAGGTTTTGGCCGGCACTGCCGATATCGCCACGCTCACCGAATTGCTGCCGGCGCCGGTCGCGACCCTGCTGGCGTCGCCGCAGGCGCAGGGGCTGGCCGTACCGACCGTGCGATTGTCGCTGGCGGCCTCGCCGGGCAGCCGGCGCCTGGCCTGGTGTGCCGGCCTGCGCGCCCTCAGCGGTCGCCTGCGGCAGCGGCTGGGTGCCTGGCGGCATCCGGCCGGCTTCGCGGCACTGGCGCCGCGCCTGTCGCGGGCGCGGGTGACGCCGCAGTTGCTGCCCGGCTCGCTGCTCGAACCGCAGCTGCCCGCGCACCATCACCAGGACAGCGTGCGGCTGACGGTGCCGGCGCAGGCGCTGCGGCGGCTGGGTGCGCATGCGCTGATGACGGCGTTGCTGGACGGTTTCCTGCAGCACCCGCCGCGCGGCGTGACCTGGCTGATGCGCCTGCGCAACGTGCTGGTGGCGCCGCTGCGGCTGCGCACCTCGCCGCTGGGCTGCCCGGTGTCCTCGCTGCTGTCGCCGCAGCGCGATCAACTGTTTGCCGGGCGGTTCCCGGTGCTGGCGCAGGCCTCCACCGCGCAGGCGCGGCGCGTGCAGGTGCTGCTCGGTGCCGACGATCGCCACCTGGTGTTCCGCAGTTGCGTCGGGGTGACGCTGCGCGACGACGGCAGCGCCGAACTGAGCCTGGAAACGCGGGTGGCCTGCCGCAACCGCTTCGGGCACCTGTACATGGCGCTGATCGCCGCCGCGCATCGCCGCTACATTGCCCCGACGCTGCTGCGCGCGGCCGCCGAGGCGCTGCTGCTGCCCGTGGCCGAACATGCCGGGCCGGATGCGGTCGCGCCGATGCATTGAGCGCGTCATCACCCCGCCTTAGCCGATGCCTGCCTAGCCTGCGCCTTCCCCCCAAGAGGAAGGCCCATGCCCCAGCTCCGCATCCGCATCACCGGTAGCGAGGACGATGCCCGCGCCATCATCAACCTGCTGTCGAGCCTGGACGGCATCGAACACGTCGAGGAAATCGACGACCTGATGCCGCACATGGACGACGACGATTCCAGTTCCGCCGGCCTGCCCGACGACCAGGGACCGGGCACCCACGAAGTGGAAGTGGAGGCCGGCAACGCCGCCACCGCCCAGAAGGTGCGCGAGGCCGTGGAAGCCCTGGCGTTCGAACTGGACGTGGTCGTGGAGTTCGAACAGGACGAAGGCTGAGGGCCTGCATCCAGGACGTTGCGCCGCATGGCGCAGCGTCCTTGCGTGCCCATGGGCAGCATCCTTGCTTTCCAGCGGCGCCAGCCGTGCCTCAGGTACCCGACTTCAAGGCGTCGGGACTGAAGTCCCTCCCACAGTGCTCCCAGCCAATGTATCGCGAGCCCCGGCAGGAGTCGTTTTGCTGTTGCTCAAGCTTGAGTGTCAGACGAGAAGAACGGTAGCAGCCGCTTCAGCCGCGACCCGCCACCCATCGTCGTTCACGGCTGCTGGATGACATGCCACCGTTCCGTCGGCAACGCGTGGCAACACCGCGCGCGCTCACCTCCATCCGCTCCCGCCCGATTTCATCGGACGGGAACCGCGCCTGTCTCCTAGGCCGAACGACGCCGCCGTCGGCGCCAGGCGATCAGCCGCCAGAACGCATAGCCGAGCAGCACGAACGGGGCCAACCCCACCACCGCGCGGATCGCCCAGGCGATCGATCCGGCGAAGATTTCGCCGCTGTCGTGCAGCGCCTCGCCGATGTCGCTGCGGCTCCGCTCGGCGGTCGGCGCCGAGAACGTCAGCGTCACCCGCTGCGTATCCAGGCGCCGGCGCTGCTGTGCGGCTTCCTGGCTGGTGGCGAGCAATTGCGTCTCCACGGCGGCCAGTTTCTCCGACAGCGCGATCATGTCGGCCACGCTGAGATCGCGGCGCTGCTGGAACTCCTGCAGGCGCCGCTGCTCGGCCTGTAGGCGCTGGCGCTGCGCGTCGTTGTCCTGCACCGCCTGCGCCAGGTCCTCGGCATGGGTGGTGCGGCTTTCGATCTGGCCATCCTGGCCCGCCTGCGCGATCAACGGCTCGACCCCGGCCGGCGCGATCCGCACGCTGAGCTCACCGCGCGGCTGCTCGCCGCCGCGCTGCTCGACCTGCAACACGGTGCATGCGCCGAAACTGGATTTCAGGCAGCTTTCCTGGAGTTGCTTGAGGCGTGCGGGAATCTGCGCCACCGGCAATGCCACATCGACCTCGTGCTCATAGGCCAGGGACGGCATGGCGAAAGCGCCGGGACTCGGCGGCGGCGCTGCGACGGCTGCCTCTGCCGCCTGCGCTGCGGCCTCGGCGGCACCGGCCGCGCTACTGGCGGCATCGGCGGAATAGAGATGAGCGGCCGGCAGCGCCGCGCTCTCGCCGCCGCGGCTGCAGGCAGCGATCGACACCGCCAGCGCCAGGGAAGCGCCCCAGCGACACCAGCGCCCACGCGCAGGCGCTACGACATCGAGCGTGCCAGCCGCTGCTGCGACGCCATCCGGATCGAACGCGGTGTCGCGTACGACATGGCCACGATGGCGACGTCCCTTGTCCTGCATTGCAGTGCTCCTGAATGGCGAAAGCCTTCAGGGTAATCCAATGGCAGGGGCGCCGGCAGCCACAGCGGCGCTACCCTGACAGATCGACCCACTCCAGGAACCCCGATGCGCAAGCACCTGCTCGCCGCCGCCCTGCTCGCCGCCCTCGCCGGCTGCCAGAAACCCGCCGACGCGCCCGCCGCCAGCAACGCAGCCCCCGGCCAGGCCGCGGCCGCGCCCGATGCAGCCGCTGACGCCAGCTTCGCCGCGCTCTCCAAGCGCGCCGTCGACACCTGGATGCAACTGTCCCCGGTCGGCGCCACCCAGACCGGCGATCACCGCTACGACAGCGAGCTGGACGACCTCAGCGCCGCCGGCCGGCAGAAGAGCCTGGACGCGAGCAAGCAGTTGCTGGCCGAACTGGACAAGCTCGACACCACCAAGCTCTCGCGCGAGAACCAGGTGGACGCGGCGATCCTGCGCAACCAGTTGCAGTCGGACATCTGGAACAGCGAGGTCGCACAAGGCTGGGCGACCGACCCGCAGGTCTACAACGGCCTGGCCGGCGGCGCGATCTACGGGCTGATGGCGCGCGAGTTCGCGCCGCTGCCGGAGCGGCTGAAGTCTGCCACTGCGCGCATGGAGAAGATCCCGGCGCTGTTCGCGCAGGCGCGCGCCAACCTCGACCCGGCCCGCGTGTCGGAGATCAGCGCCAAGACCGTGGCCAAGCAGAACCGCGGCATCCTCAGCATCGTCGACAGTTTCATCGTCCCGCACATCCAGGAACTGCCGCAGGCCGACGCACAGCGCCTGCAGGCGGCGATCGAGGGCCTGAAGAAGGCCGTGGCCGAACAGCAGACCTGGCTGGACCAGACCCTGGTGCCCAACGCCAAGGGCGACTTCCGCCTCGGCGCGGAGAAGTACGACCAGAAGCTGAAGTTCGCGCTCAACTCATCGCTGTCGCGCGCCGAGATCAAGCAGCGCGCCGAGGCCGAGCTCTCGCGCGTGCGCCAGGACATGTACGGCATCGCCCGCACCGTGCTCAAGGACAAACCCGGCGCGCCGGCCCTGGTCGATGCGCCCAGCGACGAACAGCAGCAGAAGGCGATCGAGGCGGCGCTGGAGCTGGCCTATGCGCAGCATCCTGCGCGCGACAAGGTGGTCGAGGCCGCCAAGGCCTCGCTGGCCGATGCCACCGACTTCGTGCGCAAGAAGGATCTGGTGACCCTGCCCGACGCGCCGGTGGACATCATCCTGATGCCCGAGTTCCAGCGCGGCGTGGCGGTGGCGTACTGCGATTCGCCCGGTCCGCTGGACAAGAACCTGAAGACCTTCTACGCGGTGTCGCCGATTCCCGACGACTGGACCACGCAGCAGGCCGACTCGTTCCTGCGCGAATACAACAGCCGCATGATCCACCTGCTGAGCATCCACGAGGGCGTGCCCGGGCATTACGTGGAAGGCTGGCATTCGGCCAAGTTCCCCTCCACCCTGCGCGGCGTGCTGCGCTCGGGCGTGTTCGCCGAAGGCTGGGCGGTGTACACCGAGCGAATGATGCAGGAGCAGGGTTATCTGGACAACGATCCGCTGTTCCACCTGGTGCAGCTGAAGTTCTACCTGCGCAGCATCGCCAACGCACTGCTCGACCAAGGCGTGCACGTGGACGGCTGGAGCAAGGAACAGGCGCTGCACCTGATGGTCCACGACACCTTCCAGCAGCAGAGCGAGGCCGAGGGCAAGTGGGTGCGCGCACAGCTGACCTCGGCGCAGCTGCCCACCTACTTCGTCGGCGTGCAGGAACACCTGGACCTGCGCAAGGCGATGCAGGACAAGCTCGGCGACAAGTTCAACCTCAAGGCCTACCACGACCAGGTGCTGTCCTACGGCGCCCCGCCGGTACGGTTCGTGCGCGAACTGATGCTGGACGAGCCGATCAAGTAGTCGGGATTGGGGGGTCGGGATGACGGGCCTGCGGCCGTGGTGAAGCTCTTGAGGATTGGCAAGAACGTCTGGCCCCTGCTGCTGCATGGTCGTTGATACGGGCGCGATACCGTGTCTGCGCGATGCGGGGTTGATGGGCTGTCGCTGCGCGCTGCCTCACCCCAACCCCTCTCCCGGAGGGAGGGGGGTTTTGGCCTCTCCCTTCCCCCCTCGGGAGAAGGTGCCCCGAAGGAGCGGATGAGGGTACGGGCGCCGCCTCGTGCAATCACACGGGTACAGGCTGGTTTCGCGACGCTTCGCGGTGGCTTGCATTTTGTGCAGCGGCAGGCCAGAGGTGAGGCGCGAGGTCATGCACCGCCAGCGCGACGACGCCTGCTCATCGGTGCGCGGCGCACGCGTCGTCGATGCGTTCACCGACTGGGCGTAACAACGCCACCATCTTCGCCAACGCGTTCGATCGACGGCCGCCACGACCGCACGACCTCACGCGGGTCAGCCCACGCGGTCTGCCGGCGTCTCGCTGCTCCACAGCAGCATCGCGTCGCCGTAGCTGAAGAAGCGGTAGCGCTGGGCGATGGCGTGGCGATAGGCGGCGAAGATGCGCTCGCGGCCGGCGAAGGCCGAGACCATCATCAGCAGCGTGCTTTCCGGCAGATGGAAGTTGGTCACCATCGCGTCGACGCTGCGGATGCGGTAGCCCGGCAGGATGAAGATCTGCGTCTCGCCGGCGAACGGATGCAGTTCGCCGTCCTTGGAGGCGCTCTCCAGCGCGCGCACCACCGTGGTCCCCACCGCAATCACGCGCCCGCCTGCCGCGCGCGTGCGCCGCACCTGCTCGACCAGGCTGGCGCCGACGTTGAGCCACTCGCGATGCATCTGGTGCTGCTCCAGCGCTTCCACCCGCACCGGCTGGAAGGTGCCGGCACCGACGTGCAGGGTCACATGCCCGACCTCGACCCCGCGCTGCTGCAGCGCCTGCAGCAGCGGCGCGTCGAAATGCAGCCCGGCGGTCGGTGCGGCGACCGCACCGGCCTCGCGCGCGAACACGGTCTGGTAGCGCTCGCGATCGTCCAGGCCCGGCTCGCGGCGGATGTACGGCGGCAACGGCAAGCGTCCGGCCTGCTGCAGCCAGTGCTCCAGCGCGCTGTCCACATGGAACTGCAACTGGTAGAACTCGCCGTCGCGGCCCAGCACCTCGGCCTCGCCGCCGGCATCCAGAGCGATGCGTGCGCCGGCCTTGGGCGACTTGCTCACGCCCAGTTGCGCCCGCGCGCGCTGGCCGCCGAGCAGCCGTTCGATCAGGATCTCGACCCGCCCGCCGGTGCTCTTCTGCCCGAACAGCCGCGCCGGGATCACCCGCGTGTCGTTGAAGATCAGCAGATCGCCGGCACGCAGCAGTTCCGGCAGATCGCGCACGTGCCGATCGGCGAAGGCCGCCGGCGCCGGCGGTACCATCAGCAGCCGGCTGGCCGAGCGCTCGGCCAGCGGCTCCTGCGCGATCAGGTCTTCAGGCAGGTCGTAGTGGAAATCGGACTTTTTCAAGGCGCCGGGGGAGATCGGGAATGGGCCGGCCATTGTAGCGGCGCCGGGATTGGGCATTCTGGAGTGGGGATTCGTTGAAGCAAAGCGGGATCGCGCTCTTGCGAAGCCCCACTCCCTAGTTCCCGATTCCGGCCTCTCACCGCTCGAACTTGGTGGACAGGATGATCGACGAAGTGGTGCGCTCCACCCCGTCCAGCGCGCCGATGCGGTCGGTCAGTTCGTCCATGTCGTTGACGCCCGGTACCACGCCGAGCGCGATCAGGTCGAAAGAGCCGCTGACCGAATGCAGCACGCGCACCGCATCGATCTCGCGCAGTGCCTTGACCACCGAGGTCATCTTCTTCGGCAGCACGGTGATCAGGATGTGCGCGCGGATATGGCCCTGTTCGTAGTCGTCGCGGGTGCGCACGGTATAGCCGCAGATCACGCCCTCGCGCTCCAGGCGCTCGATCCGGCTCTGCACGGTGGTCCGCGACACGCCCAGGCGACGGGCGATCTGGGCGGTGGAGGCGCGCGCGTCCTCGCGCAGCAGCGACAGCAGGGCGTCGTCGGAGGCGGTGATCTTCATGACCACCGATTTTCGTCGAATCGACGAAAATGCGTCAATTCCTGCACGGATTCACGCTGCCATTCGACGATCCTGTCCCGATAATAGACAGGATCGTCGCCAGACAGCCCGCCTTCAGGAGATCTCCATGACCGTACTCGGCCCCCTCGCCCCGCTCCGTGCCCACGCCGGCGATCGCCTGACCCAGGGCCTGGACGACGCCAGCATCGAGCGCCTGGCGGCCTCGCATCCGTCGCTGCGCGCGGCGATCGACGCGGCCGGTGCGGACTACGCGCGCATCGCCGCGGAGTTCGGCGACCTGCTCGACCTCGACGAGGCCGAGCAGATCCGGCGCCTGCAGGCCGGGTTCGTCAATTTCTACGCCGACGACGCGGTGACCCCGTACGTGGCGTTGAGCGCGCGCGGCCCGTGGGTGGTCACGCTGAAGGGCGCGGTGCTGTACGACGCCGGCGGCTACGGCATGCTCGGCTTCGGCCACACCCCGGAGGCGGTGCTGGAGGCGATGGCGCGGCCGCAGGTGATGGCCAACGTGATGACCCCCAACCTGTCGCAGCTGCGCTTCGAGCGCGCGCTGCGTGCGGAGATCGGACACCGCCGCGGCGGCTGTCCGTACGCCCGCTTCATGTGCCTCAATTCCGGTTCCGAATCGGTGGGCCTGGCCGCGCGCATCGTCGACATCAACGCCAAGCTGCAGACCGATCCGGGCGCACGCCACGCCGGCGCCAGGATCAAGCGCCTGGTGGTCAAGGGCAGCTTCCACGGCCGCACCGACCGGCCCGGCATGTACTCCGACTCCAGCCGCAAGACCTATCTGCAGCACCTGGCCAGCTACCGCGGCGACGATGGGCTGATCGCCATCGCGCCCTACGACGTGGACGCGCTGCGCCGCGCCTTCGCCGAGGCCGAGCAGCACGGCTGGTTCATCGAGGCGGTGTTCCTGGAGCCGGTGATGGGCGAAGGCGACCCCGGCCGCGCGCTGCCGCCGGCGTTCTATGCCACCGCGCGCGAACTGACCCGCACCCACGGCAGCCTGCTGCTGGTCGACTCGATCCAGGCCGGCCTGCGCGCGCACGGCGTGCTGTCGGTGGTGGACTACCCCGGCTTCGAGCAGCTCGACCCGCCGGACCTGGAAACCTATTCGAAGGCGCTCAATGCCGCGCAGTACCCGCTGTCGGTGCTGGCAGTGACCGAGCACGCGGCGCAGGTGTATCGCAAGGGCACCTACGGCAACACCATGACCAGCAACCCGCGCGCGCTCGACGTCGCCACCGCGACCCTGGCGCAGTTGACCCCGCAGGTGCGCGCCAACATCCGCGAGCGCGGCGCCGAGGCGGTGCAGAAGCTGGAGAAGCTCAAGGCCGAACTCGGCGGCGCCATCACCCAGGTGCAGGGCACCGGCCTGCTGTTCTCCTGCGCGCTGGCCCCGCAGTACAAGTGCTACGGCGCCGGCTCCACCGAGGAGTGGCTGCGCCAGCACGGCGTCAACGTGATCCACGGCGGCGAGAACTCGCTGCGCTTCACCCCGCACTTCGCGATGGACAGCGAAGAGCTGGATCTGCTGGTCGGGCTCATCGGCCGCGCCCTGCGCGAAGGCCCGCGCGTGGCACAGGCCGCGGCGGCCTGAACCCCGCTGCTTGCGGTGCCGCGGGACGGCGCCGCAAGCGGCCAACCCCGACAGCATTGGCGCGTGCGGCCCTTGCACAGAGGGCGAGTACCGGCCTGGCTTCGTGGTCCGCCGACACTGGCGACGCTCATGGCGACACGCGATCCGGCACTGCCACACCCGCTCCTTCGGCATACCTCGAAACGCACCTGGTGCGACGATCCGGCAGCGACCCTGCGCCGTCGGTACCGCGCCATCTCCAGGCAGCATCGGCTGCCTGACACCGGCTTGCCTCTCTACCGCCCCTAGTTCGGACTTCCACGTACCCGCAGCGCCCGTCTGGTCGGCGCTGGCGTCGCGCGCCCGCATGGACGGGCCCCAAACCACTCAGTGCCGGGTCCTTTGGCCGATTGCGCGCCTCGGTCGATGGTCCGCATTTTCTGGCGAGTCCGGCTATCCGAACCGCGGCGGACCGGCACCGATGACAAAGAGATTGCAAACAATTCGCATTTGCATGGAAAATGAATGCACTGCCTGCATCGCATGCGCGGCAGGCACCGTTTCGCCCAGCCGCCCGATCTCGCCGCCGCGGCCGCTCCCACTGGGGGGACGGCCGCTGTCCGCGATCGGGGTGCCGTCCCTCCTGCAAACCGAACCGCCCATGACCTCTCCGATCAAGCGCCGCAAACACGCCGTGACCCGCCAGGCCGCCGCACCGACCCTCACCACCGCCGTGCTGCTCGGCGGGCTGAGCCTGCTTTCCCCCGCGCATGCGGACACCGGCGACCAGCCCACCACCCTGGACAAGGTCGACGTGCAGGCCCAGCGCGCCAAGCGCTACCTGGTGGAAGTGCCGGACTCGCCGAAGTTCACCCAGCCGCTGATCGATACCCCGCAGACCCTCACCATCATCGGCAAGGACCTGTTCAACGAGCAGGGCGCCACCACCCTCACCGAAGCGCTGCGCAACAGCCCGGGCGTGGGCACGTTCTATGTGGGCGAGAACGGCAACACCAGCACCGGCGATGCGATCTACATGCGCGGCTTCGACAGTTCCAGCAGCATCTTCGTCGACGGGTTGCGCGACCTCGGCTCGATCTCGCGCGACGTGTTCAACATCGAGCAGATCGAGGTCGAGAAAGGCCCGGCCGGCACCGACAACGGCCGCAGCGCGCCGACCGGCGCGATCAACCTGGTCAGCAAGCAGGCGCACCTGGACAACGCCAGCAGCGCCACGCTGTCCGGCGGCGACCATGGCCAGCGCCGCGCCACCGCGGACTGGAACCAGGCGCTGGGCGCCAGCAGCGCGCTGCGGTTGAACGTGATGGGCCAGGACAGCGACGCCATCGGCCGCGACCATGTCGTCAACAAGCGCTGGGGCCTGGCCTCGTCGCTGGCGTTCGGCCTGGGCACCGACACGCGCTACCTGCTCGACCTGCTGTACGTGAAGCAGGGCAACGTGCCCGACGGCGGCGTGCCGACGATCGGCCTGCCCGGCTACAGCTCGCCCGACCCCGCACGGCCGTGGCTCGGCGGCGCGGCGCGCGTGGACAGCAGCAACTTCTACGGCACCCGCGACGACCACGACGACGTGACCGCGAAGATGGCGACGTTCCGCATCGAGCACGACGTGTCCGACACGGTCAAGCTGACCAATACCGCGCGCTGGGGCCGCAACGAGCAGGACTACCTGCTGTTCGCGTTCATGCCCAACGCCGCCAACCTGCGCACGCCGAATCCGGCGGATCCTGCGACCTGGACGGTGCTGCGCAGCCTGCCGACCTTCAAGGACCAGCAGTACACCACCCTCGCCGACCAGTTGAACCTGCGCGTGGACTTCGCCACCGGCGCGGTGCAGCACAACCTCAGCACCGGCGTGGAAGCCTCGCGCGAGGAACTGCGCAGCTGGGGCCACAACATCGTCGACCGCGCCGCCTGGCTGGCGGCCAATCCGGCCAACCTCTATGCGCCGGACTGGAACACCACGCCGCTGCGCACCGCGCGCAACGGCGCGCGCAGCCATGGCACCACCACCACCTACTCGGCCTATGCCTTCGACACGCTGAAGTTCGGCGACAGCTTCCTGGTCACGGCCGGAGTGCGCGCGGATCGCTACAAGACCGACTTCGACAGCCTGGTGTGCAGTTCCGCCACCGCCACCGCCGCGCCCTGCACCACCGTGGTCGGCCTGGACACCGACATCGCCGACACGCTGTTCAGCTGGAAGCTCGGCGCGGTCTACAAGGCCAACGAGGACGTGAGCGTGTACGCCAACTTCGCCACCTCGCAGCAACCACCAGGCGGCAGCACGCTGGAACTGAGCGCCTCGGCCAACAATGCCAACAATCCGCGCTTCGATCCGCAGAAGGCCAAGACCGCCGAGGTCGGCACGAAATGGAACTTCCTCGACGATGCGCTGTTCGCGACGCTGGCGCTGTTCCGTACCGACGTGAACAACGAGATCGTGCAGGGCAGCGACGGGCTGTACTACCAGAGCGGCGCAAAGCGCGTGCAGGGCATCGAACTGTCGGCGGTGGGCAAGCTGACCGAGCGCTGGTCGCTGTCCAGCGGCTACACCAAGCTGGATGCGCGGGTGAGGCAAGGCACGACGGTCTCGCAGGACGGCAGCCAGGACCTGGCCTATACCCCAGACAGCGCGTTCACCGCCTGGACCACCTACACCTTGCCGTTCGGGCTGACCGTCGGCGGCGGCGTGCGCTACTCGGGCGAGATGAAGCGCGGCCGCGACGGCGCGGTCGGCACGCCGGCGTTCGTGAACTCGTACACCGTGTGGGACGCGGTGCTGAGCTACCCGGTCAACGACCACGTGGCGCTGCGCCTGAACGCCTACAACCTGTTCGACAAGGACTACGTCGCCGCGATCAACAAGAGCGGCTTCCGCTACACGCCCGGCGCGCCGCGCTCGGTGCTGCTGACTGCCGAGGTCCGGTTCTGAGCGACCGCGCCTGCCAACGCGCGGTGGACGCCCTATCCTGGGCGTCCACCGCCGGAGCGCCCCATGCTGCTGCACATTCCCGACATCCTCAGCGCCGATGAGGTCGCGCGGTTTCGCCAGGCATTGGAGACCGCCGACTGGGTGGACGGCCGCGAAACCGTCGGCGCGCGGGGCGCGCAGGTCAAGCGCAACCTGCAACTGGCCGACGCCTCGCCGCTGAAGCAGGACCTCGGCCAGGCGGTGCTCAGCGCACTGGCGCGCAGCCCGCTGTACTTCGCCGCGGCGCTGCCGTTGCGCACCGTCCCGCCGCGCTTCAACCGCTACAGCGGCGGCGGCAGCTACGGCCTGCACGTCGACGGCGCCGTGATGACCCAGGCTGCCACCGCCGCGCAGCCGGCGCTGACCGTGCGCAGCGACCTGTCCTGCACGCTGTTCCTGAGTGCGCCGGAGGAGTACGACGGCGGCGAACTGCTGATCCACGACACCTACGGCGAGCACGAGGTCAAGCTGCCCGCCGGCGATCTGATCCTGTATCCGTCCAGCAGCCTGCACCGGGTCGCGCCGGTGACCCGCGGCGCACGCATGGCATCGTTCTTCTGGGTGCAGAGCCTGGTGCGCGACGCCGGCCGGCGGCAGACCCTGTTCGACCTGGACACCGCGATCCAGGCGCTGACCGCCAGCGGCGCGGACGCGGCGGCGCTGCTGCGCCTGACCAACGTCTACCACAACCTGCTGCGCGACTGGTCGGAGACATGAGCGGGCGTGGCGACCTGAACGCCGAACATGCCGCCGGCACACAGTCGCGCAGCGTAGGGCACCTGCGCGCTGCCGTTGTACGGTCGCGCTGCGTCGACGCGTGAGTCGCCCCGCTTCACCGACCGCAGTCCGCGCCAGCGCCGGCATCGCCACGCTGCACGGCAGCAGCATGGGCACGCGCTGGAGCACCAGGCTGCTGCCGCCCCAACACAGCGACCTGCACGCATTGCGCGATGCGATCCAGGCGCAGCTCGATCTGGTCGTCGCGCAGATGAGCACGTGGGACGCGCAATCGGATCTCAGCCGCTACAACCGCGCCGACGCGGATACCTGGCACGCCTTGCCTGACGCGTTCGACACGGTGCTGCGCTGCGCGCTGGAGGTGGCGCATCGCAGCGGCGGCGCCTTCGATCCCACGATCGGCGCCGTGGTCGGCGCGTGGGGTTTCGGTGCCACCGCCGGGGATCGGCGGGTGCCGGAGCCCGCCGCACTGCAACAGGCCCGCGCCGCGGGCGACTCGCGCCGACTGACCGTCGACGACGCGGGCCGCTGGCACCAGCCGGGCGGGCTGCATCTGGATCTGTCGGCGATCGCCAAGGGCTACGGCGTCGACCTGGCGGCGACGGCGCTGCGTGCGCATGGCGTGGAAAGCGCACTGGTCGAGGTCGGCGGCGATCTCTATGGCTACGGTCGCAAGCCGGACGCGCAGCCGTGGCGGGTGTTGATCGAGGCCGCTGCGGACGAGCAGGTGCATGGCGACGCATCGCCGCGCGCGCTCGCGGTCGACGGCCTGGCGGTGGCCACCTCCGGCGACCGCTGGCACCACTTCGAACAGGACGGACGACGCTATGGACACCTGCTGGATCCGCGTAGCGGCCGACCGATCGCCGCGACGCTGGCCGCGGTGACGGTGGTGGCCGCCGATGCCATGCGTGCCGATGCCTGGGCCACTGCCCTGAGCGTGCTCGGTGTGGAGGCCGGGCTGGCCTGCGCCGACCGCGAAGGACTGGCGGTGCGCTTCCTGGTGCGCCAGGACGGCGCAGTGCAGGAACGGCTCAGCAGCGGCTTCGCGGCGTTAGCACGGGGCTGAGCTGAGCGCGGCACGCTGCTCGATGAGCCGCGGCCAGGGAGAGCACCACAGCACCGCGTGAGACGACGCGCCGGCGTGTTCCGGACACCGCGCCGCGACCCCGACCGCCACTGCTACGGTTGCGGCTTCGGCCGCGGCGACGCCAGCAACGCCACGCCGTCGCGCCATCAGCGCGACGCCGGCAACCCCATGCGCTGCAGCTCGAACACATAGCCCTTGCCGCGTACCGTGCGGATCCATTGCGGCACCAGCGGGTCGTCGCCGAGCTTCTGGCGCAGCCGCGAGACCTGCAGATCGATGCCGCGGCTGCCCGCAGGCATGCTGGCCTCGCCGTCGCCCAGCGCGGTGCGCAGCGTCTCGCGCGTGAGCACCTCGCCCGGCTGCTCCAGGAACACCGCCATCAGCCGCAGTTCGCCGGGCGACAGCGGGATCGTCCGCCCGTCCGGCGCCACCGCCTGGTGGCGCGCGGCATCGACCTGCCAGCCGCCATGCGCCGCTGCCGGCGGCTGGGTCGCGCGCACCCGACGCAGCACCGCGTTGAGCCGCGCCACCAGTTCGCGCAGGTCGGGCGGCCGCACCAGGAAGTCGTCCGCGCCCAGATCCAGCCCGATCACCCGGTCCACCGGCTCGGCGCGGTCGGCCATCATCACGATGGCGATATCGCCGCGGTCGCGCAGTTGCCGGCACAGGCGCAGGCCCTCAGCACCGTCGAGGCCGGCATCGAGCACCACCGCGTCGTAATGCCCGGCCGCCAGTTGCGCCTGCAGGTGCGGCGCACTGTCCGCGTCGTGGGCCTGCAGGTTGAAACACGCCAGGTAATCGCGAATCCGGTCGCGCAAGACCGCGTCCGCGTCCGCCACCAGAATTTTCGCCAACCACCTGTTGTCCGAGAGCACCTGTCGGCTTCCGCTGTACGGCCCGGATGGCCGCGTTCGCGCATTGGACGCGGTCGGCGTCGACGCTGCAAGAGCCGCGCGCGTGGTGCAGCGGGCTCAGTCCGCGGGCGTCGGCAGGGCCTCGATGCGCATCGCCAACACCTCCCCACCCCCGCTCAAAGCAAAGCGGCGCCTGGCATCGGCGGCCAACCAGGCACTGTCGCCGGCCGCCAATGGCGGCAGTCCGCTGGCCGCATCGAACTGCGCTTGCCCTGCCAGAAGATGAACGGCCCAGGCGACACCGGGTTCGGCGAAGAACAGCATCGGCCCGACCAGCGGCCGGTGCAGCAGCTGCGTGCGCAGCCGGTCGCGTCGCCACATGAGGTTGAAATCGTGGGTCGGCCCGTCCAGCAACTCGCCACGCAGCGGCCGCTCGCCGGCGAAGCGCAGGCGCGCGCAAGGATCCTGCAGCACTTGTTCCTCGCCGTCGTCGAAACGCAGGCGCACGCCGTTGCCGCGCAGCAGGACCAGTTCGCGGTCGATCCCGGGGAAAGCTGAAAAGGCGGCATCCTGCTCGATCTCGGCGATGGACAGGCGCAGCAGCCAGTCGTCGCCGACCGCCGGCAGACGCAGGATCTCCCGGGTCCAGCCCAGGCCGTTGCGCCAGCGTTCGCGGCGATACTCATTGGCGGGGATCACCCGCGCGGGCAGCGTGCACCAGTCCATGCGCGCATTCTGCACGATCAGGGCAAGCGGCCTGTCCTTGGCCAGCCCGAATATGCGACGCAGGAGGCGCCATGGCGCCCAAAAAAACATCGCCCGGCTGCACGTCACTGTGCAACGCCGGGCGACGATGTACCTCCCTGTCGGCTTCCTGCCTTCCCCCTTCGCATCCTGCTCAGTGAGGCTGCGGCCGCGCGTCCAGCGCCGGCCCTATCCTTTCGTTGCAAATCCCTTTAACGCCTTTCCACCGGCTTGGCAGCTGCCTGCTTGGCGGCTGTCGGTGCGGGTGCCTTCGTGGCGCCCACATCGATCCGGTCGCGGTTCCGCTCGACCGTCTTGAGTCCGATGCCTTTCACCAGTGCCAGTTCCTCGGCGCTCTTGAAAGGTCCGTGCGCCTGCCGGTAGTCGACGATCGCCTGGGCCTTGGAGGCCCCCACGTTCACCAACACCTGGTCGATTTCCTCCGCTCCAGCGGAGTTGATGTTGACCTTGTCCGCGGCGAGCGCGGAACCGGACAGCATCAGGGCAACGACCAGCGACTTCAGGACCACGATAAAAGACTGCATGGCAACGCTCCTTGTGACTTGGATGGGGACTTCGCCGGCCTTTCCTGCCGGCGTTGTCAGCATCGCTCGCCACATGGGTACAGCCTATCGTCGGAACGCGTCACAAACAGCAGGTAAACGGCGCGTCGCCGTGTAGGAAAAACCCTACACGGGCACCGGGGCGTAGAATGGCTGCACACGTGTGCAATCACTTCGGAGCTTTTCATGGACAGTGCCAAGATCGACCGTTTCCTGAGCGAAAAGTGGGATGACGACATCGTCCCGCAACTGGTCGATTACATCCGCATCCCCAACAAATCGCCGATGTTCGACGCCGATTGGGTCGCGCATGGCTACATGGCCGATGCGGTGGCGCTGATGGAGCGCTGGGCGCGCGCGCAGGCGATCCCCGGCTTGCAGGTGGAGGTGGTGCAACTGGAAGGCCGCACCCCGTTGATCTACCTGGAGGTGCCGGCCAGCAGCGACGCGACCGGCGAGGACACCGTGCTGTTGTACGGGCACCTGGACAAGCAGCCGGAAATGACCGGCTGGGACGCCGACCTGGGCCCATGGACGCCGGTGCTCAAGGGCGACCGCCTGTACGGCCGCGGCGGCGCCGACGACGGCTACGCCCTGTTCGGTTCGCTGGCGGCGATCCAGGCGCTGCAGGACCAGGGCATTCCGCACGCGCGCTGCGTGGTGCTGATCGAGGCCTGCGAGGAATCGGGCAGCTACGACCTGCCCGCCTACGTCGACCATCTGGCGGCGCGGATCGGCAAGCCCTCGCTGGTGGTGTGCCTGGATTCGGGCTGCGGCAACTACGAGCAGCTGTGGTGCACGACCTCGCTGCGCGGCCTGGCCGGCGGCAACTTCAGCGTCAAGGTGCTCAGCGAAGGCGTGCATTCGGGCGACGCCTCCGGCGTGGTGCCGTCGAGCTTCCGCGTGCTGCGCGACCTGCTGTCGCGGCTGGAGGACGAGGCCACCGGCAAGATCAAGGTCGACGGCCTGTACGCCGACATCCCCGAGGAGCGGCTGGCGCAGGCGCGCAAGGTCGCCGAGGTGCTGGGCGACGAGGTCTACAGCAAGTTCCCGTTCCTGCCCGGCATGCAGCCGATGCACGAGGACCTGTCCGAGCTGGTGCTCAACCGCACCTGGCGCCCGGCACTGTCGGTGACCGGCGCCGACGGCCTGCCGCCGCTGGCCTCGGCCGGCAATGTGCTGCGCCCCGAGACCGCGGTGAAGCTGTCGCTGCGCCTGCCGCCGACGCTGGACGGCAAGCACGCCGGCGAACTGCTCAAGGACGTGTTGCTGCGCGATCCGCCGTACGGCGCCGAGGTGTCGCTGGCGCTGGAGAAGTCCTCCTCCGGCTGGAACGCCCCGGCGCAGTCGCCGTGGCTGACCGATGCGATCGAAGCGGCCTCGCAGGCGGCGTTCGGCAAGCCGGCGATGTACATGGGCGAAGGCGGCTCGATCCCGTTCATGGGCATGCTCGGCGAGAAGTTCCCCGGCGCGCAGTTCATGATCACCGGCGTGCTCGGCCCGCATTCCAACGCGCACGGCCCCAACGAGTTCCTGCACATCCCGATGGGCAAGCGGGTGACTGCCTGCGTGTCGCGGGTGATCGCCGCCCACCATGCCGCCAGCCTGCGCGGCGAGACCACCGGCAGCGCGGCGGTGGCCGGCGGCGAGCAGCATGGCGGGCATGGGTGCTGTTGATGGGGCCGGGATGGCGGGAGTCGGGATTCGGGATTGGCGAAGCCGGCTTCCTGATTACCTGACTACCCGGGTTACTGCTGGAGAGGCGTCGATCCAGATGCGACGCCTCTCCGTGGCGTGATCGCTGGGTAACGTGAGCGGCCAGCCTCGAGGGCTGGGCCGCCTGAGCTGCACACGCAAGCATCGACGCCATCACAGTCGATCTGGCACGATCCGACGCTGATCCCCCTCCGCGTCCGGAACGCTTCCCATGCACACTCTGTTCGGCAGCGACAGCTGGCTCTACATCATCCTGGTGGGCTTCGTGGTCGGCCTGCTGGCGCGTTTCCTCGGCCCCAGCAGCGGACGCTCCGGCTGTCTGTTCACCGTGTTGCTGGGTATCGCCGGCGCGCTGCTGGCCGGCTGGTTCGGCCACTACATGGGCTGGTACAGCCGTGGCGAGCCGGCGGGCTTCCTCGGTGCGCTGCTCGGCGCCATCGCCCTGCTCGCGCTGTTGCGGCTGTTCTCCAGCAAGCGTTGAGGCACGGCGCGCCGCTCGCCACAGCGGCGGCGCCCGTTTACGCTGTGCGGCTCGTTTCCGCCGCAGCCTGCCGATGAGCGCCAGCCCGATGGTTCCCGATGTTCTTGCGGCACGCGCCGCGCAACGCCTGGCCTGGGCGCGCACGGCCCTGGACGACGCACAGGCGACGCTGCAGCGCGCCTCGGTGGACGCCGGCCAGCGCAGCTACTGGCGCAGCCACGGCCACGGCGTCAGCCGCATCGTGATGGATTCGCCGCCGGACCTGGAAGACGTGCGGCCGTGGCTGCGCATGCACGCGCTGCTGCGCGGCGGCGGCGTGCGGGTCCCGGAAATCCTGGCGCAGGACGCGGAGGCCGGCTTCCTGCTGCTGGAAGACCTGGGCCAACCGACCCTGGCGCAATGCCTGGACACGAGCACGGCGGACGCGCACTTCGACGCCGCGCTCGGCCAGTTGCTGCGGCTGCAGGCGATCGCGCCGCCGCCGGGCATGGGCGTGTTCGGCGAGGCACTGCTGCAACGCGACGCGGGCCTGTTCGAGGAGTGGTTCCTGCAACGCCACCTGGGCATCACCCTGGATGCCGACGAACGCGCGGCCCTGCACGGCGTGCAGCGCAAGCTCATGGACAACGCGCTGACCCAGCCGCAGGTACTGGTGCACCGCGACTTCATGCCGCGCAACCTGATGCCGGCGGCCGACGGTCCCGCCGTGCTGGATTTCCAGGACTGCGTGACCGGACCGGTGGCCTACGACCCGGTCAGCCTGTTCAAGGACACCACGGTCAGCTGGCCTTTGGCGCAGGTCGACGCGTGGCTCGCCAGCTATCACGCGCGTGCGCTGCAGGCCGGGATTCCGGTGCCGCCGCTGGCGCAATTCCTGCGCGACGCCGAGTGGATGGGCGTGCAGCGCCACCTGAAGAACCTGGGCATCTTCGCACGGCTGAACTACCGCGACGGCAAGGCCTGGTACCTGGATAACGTGCCGCGCTTCATCGCCTACCTCGACGAAGCATTGCCGCGGCACCCGACCCTGCAGCCGCTGGCGCAACTGCTGCAGACGCGGATCAAGCCGGCCCTGGCGCGGCGCGCGGCGGCCGGCGCATGAAGGCGCTGATCTTCGCCGCCGGCCTCGGCGAGCGCATGCGTCCGTTGACCGCGCACACGCCCAAGCCGCTGCTGGCGGTGGGTGGCACGCCGCTGATCGTCTGGCACCTGCGCAAGCTCGCCGCGCTGGGGGTACGCGAGGTGGTGATCAACACCTCGTGGCTGGCCGAACAGTTCCCGCAGACGCTCGGCGACGGCAGCGCGTTCGGGCTGCGCATCGCCTATTCCTACGAAGGCGCCACACCGCTGGAAACCGGTGGCGGCATGCTGCACGCGCTGCCGCTGCTCGGCGAGGCGCCGTTCCTGCTGGTCAACGGCGACATCTGGACCGACTTCGATTTCGCCCGACTGGCGCCCGAGCCGCCGGGCCTGGCGCAACTGGTGCTGGTGGATCCGCCGGCCTACGCCGCGCATGGCGATTTCGCCCTGCAGGACGACGGGCACGTGCACAATGCCGGCGACCGGTTGCTGACCTACGCCGGCATCGGCATGTACCGCCCCGCCCTGCTGCGCGACTGGCAGACCATCGCCGCCCCGGCGCCGACCGCGCCGGGCGTGCCGCCCCGCTTCTCGGTGGTGCCGCTGCTGCGTGCGCAGGCCGAACGAGGCCAGCTGCACGGCCTGCACCACCCTGGCCGCTGGACCGACGTGGGGACGCCGCAGCGGCTGGCGGAGTTGGATGAGGTGCTGGGAATGGGGAAACGGGAATCGGGAATCGGGAAAAGCTGATTTCCCGCGAGCTTCGGCAGCCTCAACCACGGCATACGTCGTCGCCCATCATAGGTCGTAGGTTCAAATCCTGCCCCCGCAACCATCTTTGTCTGCAGCGGCAACCAGTGCATCGATTGCAAGCTACTTTTTGTTCTTCTGGCTTCTACGTACTGCTTCAGTCCTCGCGCTTCAGCTTTTCCCCATTCCCGATTCCCCATTCCCGATTCCCACCCTACGCAAAAACGGCACCGTCACCCGCCGCTGCGCCGCCAGCGATTCGCGGTCCAGGCGCTCCAGCAGGCCGATCAGGCCGGCCAGGTCGCGTCCGGCGTGGGTCAGCAGCCAGTCGATCGCCGCGTCTTCCAGCACCAGGCCGCGGCGCTGGGCGCGCTCGCGCAGCACCGCGGCGCGGCCGGCGTCGTCCAGTGGCGCCAGGGCGATGCGGGTGCACTGCGACAGCCGCGAGCGCAGATCCGGCAGGCTGAGCGCCAGGCCGTCGGGCATGGCCTGCGCGGTGTACAGCAGGGTCACCCCGGCGCTGCGCGCACGGTTGTGAAAATCGAACAGCGCCACCTCGTCCTCGCGCTGCCCGGCGATCGCTTCCAGGCCGTCGAGGGCGACCAGATCGCGGCCCTCCAATGCTTCCAACGCATCGCGCAGGCGGCCGGCGGCGGCCTGCAGCGGCAGGTAGGCGGCGCTGCGCCCGGCCTGCTCGGTGGCCGCGCACAGCGCCAGGGCCAGGTGGGTCTTGCCGGTGCCGGCAGGGCCAGACAGGTACACCCAGTCGTCGGCGGCGCCGTCGGCGACCGCCTGCAGCTGCGCCAGCAACCCGTCCGGCGCGCCCAGATAGCGGTCCAGGCGCTGTTCCGGCGGATAGCGCAGGGCCAACGGCAGTTGCGGCACGCTCACGGCTGGTCGGGGCTGCGCGGCGGCAGTTCGATGATGGTGGTGCGCTCGGTGACCGTATCCAGCAGGATCGCCGACTTCTCGCCCGCGTACAGGTCGCTCTGCCGGTACTGCTCGTGCAGGTAGTGCAGCAGCACGTTGGCCACCGCCGCCACCGGCAGCGCCAGCAGCATGCCGAGGAAACCGAACAGCTGGCCGCCGGCCATCACCGCGAAGATCACCGCCACCGGATGCAGGCCGATCTTGTCGCCGACGATGCGCGGGGTCAGCACGTAGCTTTCCAGCAACTGGCCGACGGTGAACACCACGCCGACCAGGATCAGCAACTGCAGGTCGAAGCCCTTGGCCTGCACCAGTGCGGCCAGCACCGCCAGCAGGATGCCGGTGGTCGCGCCCAGGTACGGGATGAAGCTGATCAGGCCGGCGACGATGCCGATCAACAGGCCGAGCTTGAGGCCAACCAGGGTCAGGCCGCCGGCGTAGATCACGCCCAGCGCCAGCATCACCAGGAACTGGCCGCGGATGAACGCACCCAGCACCTCGTTGGACTGCTGCGCCAGGCGGGTGATGGTGCCGACGTGGTTGCGCGGGATGGTGGCGGCCACGCGCGCAACCAGCAGGTCCCAGTCGCGCAGGAAGTAGAAGGTCAGGATCGGCAGCAGCACCAGGTTGACCACCCAGGTCACCATCGCGAAGCCCGAGCGCGACAGGTAGCCGAAGAAGGTCGCGGCGACGCCGCCGGCCTGCTGCCAGTGCCCGCGGATCCAGTCGATCAGCCGCTCCGGATCCAGCCAGCCCATCAGCTCCAGCCCGGTCTTCTGCTCGGCCCACGGGATCGCGGTGCCGATGAACCAGTCGCGCGCCTGCGGCAGCACGTCGATGAAGGTGACGATCTGCCGCTCCAGCATCGGCACCAGGATCACCAGCGCCAGCACCAGCAGCAACACCATCAGCACGAACACCAGGGTCACCGCCATGTTGCGCGAGCGCCCGGCGCGCTCCAGGCGGTCCACCAGCGGGTCGCCGAGCCAGCCGAGCAGCAGCGCCAGCACGAACGGGGTCAGGATCGGCGCCAGCAGCCACACCACCCACAGCACGCCGACGATCACCGCCGTCCATTTCAGGCGGCGCAGGAACAGCGCGATCTCGGCTTCGGGCGACAACGTCATTTCAGGCGGTACTCCGTCGGCTCGCTGTTGAGGATCACCGGACCGTCGACCGGCGCGACCACCGGCTGCAGCGCGCCGTCCGGGCCGAGCATGCGGTTCAGACCGGACACGCCGCTGAGCAGGTCCAGGTCCAGTTCCAGGCGATCGCCGTCGGCGCGGACCGGCACGATGCGCCGCACCACCGAAGCGTTCTGCAGCGCGGCGGAGGCGCGCAGGTAATCGTCGGCGCTGCGGATACCGGTGATCACCACCCGGTAGATCCCGGCCGGGCCGGCGCTGACCGCCTTGGCGTAGCGCTTGACCAGGGCATCGGCGGCGCCGTCGGCACCGCTGGCCATGGCGCGGCGCGCGTCGGCGTCGCTGGACGACCAGGTCGACAGCACCTTGCCGCTATCGACGAAGGTCCAGTCCGCGGTCCAGCCGCCGGCCTTGCCGCGGTACAGCTTGCCGATCAGCTGCATCGGCGGGCTGTAGCGCGACGAGGCGCTGGCCACCGCCGCGGTGTCCTGGCGCCAGATCGCACCGGCCAGGGCCTGCTCGGCGGCGTTGCCGGTGGGTAGGCCGAGGCGGAAGCCACGCTCGATCGCACGATCGAGCAGGCTGCGCGCGGCGTTGGACTGCTGCACGCCGACCAGGCGCGGGCCGCTGCCGTCGTCGATGGCCAGCCACACCACCGGCTTGGGCCGCGGCTGCGGCCACACCGGCAGGCCTAGGGCCGCCGCCAGGCCGTCCACGTCCTGCGGGCGGAAGCGCGCCACCAGGATGGTGCGGAAGGTCGGCGCGCCGCTCGGCGAGGTGCCCTGGTCCTGGCGGTAGTCGAAGGTGTCGACCAGGTTCTTGGCGTTGCGCAGCGCCTGGGTCACCCCGGGCCGCGACATCACCCCCTTGTCGCCGGAGATCTTGCCCAGCACCACGCCGAGCGCGCGGGACAGGGCACCGTTGCGGTCGGCCTCGCTCTGGCTGTTGACCGGCACCTCGGCATCGTAGGGGCCGGTGGCGCCGGCCACGTCGCCCTCAGTGCGCAGCTCGGCCTGGGCCAGGGCGGTCGCGGCGGGCAGGCACAGCGCGAAAGACAGGAGGAAGGCAAGGCTGCGGCGCATGAAGGGTCCAGTACTCGGCGTATCCGGGGCGAATTGTTGCCCGAATGCGGGCCTAGCGCCAATGCGGCCTGTTAAAATCGCCGCCTTTCCGCCGACCCCGCCGCCCGTGACCACTTCCCAGCC
>NZ_NMPP01000079.1:0-27181 GCF_009192885.1 Xanthomonas sp. LMG 12462
AGGGGGTAAGACGGTATCTACTCAACCAGGCGCACCCCACGCGGGAGCGAGATGGATTACGGCGCTGGCTGTTCTGCGCCGCAGTTGCTGGACTCAAGCAGGTGCTGACGGCGTTCGAACTCCGTGCGCAGTGCCTCGGCATGGTCGGGCACGGCGAAACGCCAGTGTGTTTCGGCCTCGGCCACATAGTTCTTCCAGGCATCGCATAGCTGCTCGGCGGGCAGCGGCTGGCACTGGTCGCGCAGCACTTCGCAGGCGCTGCCGCCGGCCTGGTTGGGTCCGCCATCCAGGTCCGTCGTGGGCAGCGGCACGCACCGCGGCGGCGGTTCGGCGGCCTCGCCGATGTAAGACGATTGCTCGCGGGTTGTACAGGTGTACAGCGATGGCGGGGGCAGCTTTGGAGGCGGTGGCGGTGGCGGTTGCGGTGCAGCTGCCGCGGTGTCGGCCGTGGCCGGCGCGTCCGCAGGCGTGGCATCGTTCGCGGCGCTCGCCGGTGGCGATGATGGCGCAGGCTTGGCCACGAGCGTGGTCGGCAGTGCGGCGCTGCTGACGCCCTGCATGATTTTCTTCTGCTGGCGCATGCCCTTGGGACAGGGTTGGTTCTGGATGGTCAGGTTGTCCTGCGCGTCGGTGCAGCGATAGAACACCACCGGTTCGGCGTGCGCGGCGCCGGCACAGGTCAGCACCACGGCGAGGCAGAGTGCGCGCCGCATCAGCTGCCGCCGCAGTCGCGCGCCAGACGCGCATCGATGCCGCGCTGCTCGGTTTCCATTGCGCGGCGCTCGCTCTGCAGCGCGCTGTTGTAGCGACGGATCAGCTCCCAGCGACGATCGCTCAGGCGCGCGCAGACTTCCTGCTCGGGCAGCGCGGTGCAGGTGTCGCGGATCATCGTGCTGCCGGCTGGCACGATCACGCCGGCGCCGGCGGACACCCCAGGCGGCGGTGGACCGGGCGGGCGCGGGCCGCCGGGCGGAGGCGGTCCCGGCGGGCCGGGCGAGCGACCATCGGGGCCGCGCCCGGATGGCCGTGCGTACGGGCCCTCGGCGTAACCATAAGCCCACAGCGGCACCCAGCGCGGATTGCCGGCGTTGTCGTCGCTGGTGTAGCGCGCGCCTTCCGGGGTGACGCACTCGTACATCGGCTGCGCAGGCTGCACGGTGACGATGCGGAGTTCGCGCTGCGGCAGCGGCGCCGGCGAGGCCTGCGCGCGAGCCGGATCGGTGCTGATGGTGGTGGTCGGCCGCGGCGGCGGATCGCGCGGACGCTGCATGTCCAGCACCTGCTGCTGGCGCGCGTTCTCGCAGGGAGCGTTCTGCAGACTGACCGCGCCGGAAGCGGCGATGCAGCGATAGATGCGCACCGACGCATTGCTGCCGTCGCTGCTGACCGTCTGCGTCTGTTGCGCCCAGCCGGCACCGATCCAGGGCGACAGGCTCAGTAGTAGCAAAGGGCGGAGAAGGAGGCGCATGCGCGCATCTTGCGCGCCTTGGGCAGCCAGGGAAAGGGTGGTGGGTGTGCGTGATTCAGGGCGCGTGGCGTCGCGGCAGTGCTGCCGTGTTGATCTGTCGCTGCGAGGCTTCGCCCGTACCCTCATCCGCCCCTGCGGGGCACCTTCTCCCGGTGGGAGAAGGGAGAAGCCAAAGCTCCTCTCCCGTCGGGAGAGGGGTTGGGGTGAGGGTCCGGTGCGCGAAGCGCCCGCGTGGTTCCATCGCGCCATTGCCGCCAGACGCCGACGCGGCGGAAGACAGGCGTGCCGCGCCGAAGAGCAGCGCCTCAGGCGCGCAGGATCTCGCCGCTGGCGGCGTCGCGGATCGGGGTGGGCTGGGCCAGGCCGCCGGTGTCGCCGTCGAGCAGGCCGTCGAGGTCGCCCAGCACCAGCGGATCCAGTTCGCTGCGCTGCCGTGCCGGCGGCTCGCCGCCGCGGTTGGCACTGGTTGAGACCAGCGCGCCGCCCCAGGCCCGGCACAGGGCGGCCACCAGCGGATGGGCACTGATCCGCACGGCGATGCCCTGGTGCGCGCCGGTGATCCAGGGCGGCGCATGCGCGGCGGCGGGCAGGATCCAGGTATGCGGTCCGGGCCAACTGGCCAGCGCCGCGGCCAGCCGTTCCGGCGGCAGGGCCGACAGATCGAGCAACGGGCGCAACGGGTCCAGTTCGGCGGCGACCACGATCAGCCCCTTGTCCACGGGCCGCTGCTTGATGCGCAGCAGGCGGGTCACGGCGGTCTCGTCGTGCGGATCGCAGCCCAGGCCCCACACCGCTTCGGTGGGATAGGCGATCACGCCGCCCTGGCGCAGGACGGCGACGGCATGGCTCAGGGACAGGTCGGTCATGCGCGCATCATGCGGCACGTCCTCGTCTAAGGACAATGAGGGTCGGTTGGGCGGGACTCGGGATTTTCGCAAGTCTCCGGCCCGCCGCTTTTCTGTGGGAGGGGCTTCAGCCCCGACGCCTTACCGATAAAGCGTCGGGGCTGAAGCCCCTCCCACAGAAAAACCGGGTTGTCGCGGATCTTCAGGCGCTGAGAGACGCCGTCGGCACCGCGAGAAGGCGGCTCGGCGCCCGCGCTCGTACTATTCGAGGGGGTGCATCGGGCCGCCCTGGGCCATCCGCAGAGCGGCTCAGCCGCCCTTGGCCACGGTCTTCTTCGCCGCCTTCTTCACCGTTTTCTTGGCGGTTTTCTTGGCGGTTTTCTTGACCGCTTTCTTCGCCGCCGGCTTGGCCGGGGCGTCGGCGGCGGCCTTCTTCGCCGCGCTCTTCTTCGGCGCGGCTTCCTTCTTGGCGGCGGCCTTCTTGGCGCCGAAGCCCTTGCGCACCGGCTTGCCGGTTTCCTCCAGCAGCTTCTGCACTTCGTCCAGGCTCAGCGAGGCGGGCTCGCGATCCTTGGGGATCTTGCCGTTGAGCTTGCCGTCGCTGATGTACGGGCCGAAGCGGCCGTTGAGTACCTGGATGTCGCTGCCAGGAAATTCCTTGATGATGCGGTTGCGCGCGATCTCTTCCTTCTCCTCGATCAGGAACACCGCACGGGCCAGATCGATGGTGTAGGGATCGTCTTCCTTCTTCAGCGAGGCGTAGACGCTGCCGCGCTTGGCGAACGGGCCGAAGCGGCCGATGCCGACGCTGACCTCCTCGCCCTGGTCCTGGCCGAGGCTGCGCGGCATCAGGAACAGCTCCAGCGCCTCCTCCAGGGTGATGGTGTGCATGCTCTGGCCGGGCCGCAGCGACGCGAATTTGGGCTTGTCCTCGGCGTCCTCGGCGGTGCTGCCGATCGCCGCGTACGGCCCGAAGCGGCCCAGGCGCACGCTCACCGGCTTGCCGGTCTTGGGATCGGTGCCGAGCTCGCGCGCACCGCTGGCTTCGGCGCGGTCGACCGATTCCTTCTTGTCCTCGACCAGTTCCTTGAACGGCTCCCAGAAGCGCGACATCAGCGGGACCCACTCCTCCTCGCCGCGCGAGACCGCGTCCAGCTCGTCTTCGAGCTTGGCGGTGAAGTCGTAGTCCACATACTGGGTGAAGTGGCTGGACAGGAACTTGGACACCGCGCGGCCGACGTCGGACGGGCGGAAGCTGCGGCCCTCCATCTCCACGTACTTGCGGAACAGCAGGGTCTGGATGATCGAGGCGTAGGTCGAGGGGCGGCCGATGCCGTACTCTTCCAGCGCCTTCACCAGCGCCGCTTCGGTGAAGCGCGGCGGCGGCTGGGTGAAGTGCTGCTCGGCCAGGATGCGCTCCAGCGGCACGCGGTCGCCGGGCTTCATCGCCGGCAGCTTGCGGCCTTCGTCCTCGTCCTCGGCGCTCTTGTTGTCCTTGCCTTCCTCGTACACGGCCAGGAAGCCGGGGACCACCACGGTGGTACCGCTGGCGCGGAACACGTGTTCGCTGCCGGCCGACAGGTCGACGCTGACGGTGTTGAGCGTGGCCGGAATCATCTGGCAGGCCACCGCACGCTTCCAGATCAGCTCGTACAGCTTGCGCTCGTCGTCGGTCAGGAAGCGGGCCACCTGCGACGGGGTACGCAGCGCCGAGGTCGGACGCACCGCTTCGTGCGCTTCCTGGGCGTTCTTGGACTTGGTCTGGTAGGTGTTGGGCTGGTCCGGCAGCGAGGCGATGCCGTAGTCGCGGGCGATCACGTCGCGGATCTCGGCCAGCGCGTCCTGCGACAGGTTGACCGAGTCGGTACGCATGTACGAGATCAGGCCGACCGTGCCTTCGTCGCCGATCGCCACGCCTTCGTACAGCTTCTGCGCCACCTGCATGGTCTTGCGGGTGGTGAAGCCGAGCTTGCGCGAGGCTTCCTGCTGCAGCGTGGAGGTGGTGAACGGCGGCGCCGGGCGGCGCTTGCGCTCCTTGCTGGCGACGTCGGTGACGTGCAGCGCGCCCTGCGCGGCCTGCTGGATGCGCAGGCGCGCAGATTCGGCGGTGTCGCCGTCGGTGATGGTGAACTGCTCGAACTTCTGCCCGTCGAGCTTGATCAGCTTGGCGTTGAAGTGCTGCGAGGGGTGCGCGCAATCGGCGGCGATGGACCAGTACTCGCGGGCGATGAAGGCTTCGATTTCCTCCTCGCGCTCGACGATCATGCGCAGCGCCGGCGACTGCACGCGGCCGGCGGACAGGCCGCGCTGCACCTTGCGCCACAGCACCGGCGACAGGTTGAAGCCGACCAGGTAGTCCAGCGCGCGGCGGGCCTGCTGCGCATCGACCAGGTCGCCGGCGATCTGCCGAGGTTGCGCCATCGCTTCCTTGATCGCGCGCGGGGTGATTTCGGTGAACACCACCCGGTGCAGCGGCTTGCCCTTGAGCAGCCCGCGCTCCTGCAGGATCTCGGCGATGTGCCAGCTGATCGCCTCGCCCTCGCGGTCCGGGTCGGTCGCCAGGTAGATGTCCTCGGCCGCCTTGGCCGCCTTGGCGATGGCCTCCACGTGCTTCTCGTTCTTGTCGATCAGCGCGTAGCGCATCGCGAAGCCGTCGTCCGGATCCACTGCGCCTTCCTTCGGGATCAGGTCGCGCACGTGCCCATACGAGGCCAGGACGTGGAAATCCTTGCCGAGGTATTTGTTGATCGTCTTGGCCTTGGCGGGCGATTCGACGATGAGCAGGTGCTTGGACATGGCGGGTCGGGCTTCGATGGGCGTGGGCGGACGCCCTGGGGGCGGTAGGGTGGCGCAATTGCTCCGGTTAGTGAAGCGTTGCGGTCTCGCAGAGAAGCCGACGCCCGGGATGGAACCCCCGGGCGTTCAGCTACGGCGCTTATTTATTAGTGGGCATGTCCGGCGCCCGCTGTCAAGCCGGCGCCTGCCGGCCGGGCAGGCGCGCGGGCGGCGGCGGGGGTTCCCGGAGCCCGCCGGACTCAGTGCCAGCCGCCCTTGGCGGCCACGCCGATCGCCAGCGCCACCACCAGCAGCGCCGCTGCCGACAGCAGGCCGAACAGGGCCAGGATCACCACCGTGACCGTGCCCAGCTTGCGCTGCTGCCATTCCGGGTGGTCGGTGTAGGCCCACTTGTCCACCACCAGGGTGTCGCAGAGCATGTCGTGCAGGGCCTGCTTGCGCTCGGTGAAGGCCGCCATCAGCAGGCCGATGCCCAGGGTCAGGCTGCTCAGCATGAAGCCGAAGTAGCGGCCCACGCCGCGGGACACGGTGATGCGGCTGCCGTCGGTGCGCACCACCTTGATGCCGACCGCCATCTTGCCCAGCGTGGCCTGCTTGGTGGAGGCGTGGAACAGGCCGTAGTACAGCGCCGCGATCGCCATCGGCAGCAGGTACAGCAGGAGCAGCATGACGATGCCGGCGGCGGTGCTGAAGTCCGGCTGCTTGCCGAAGCCGGTGATCCCGAAGAAGCCCAGCATCACCACGAACTGGATCACGTTGGCGACGATGCCGACCAGGAACGCGTCGATCAGGTAGGCGGCCACGCGTTTCCAGAAACCGGCCTGCACCACCTCGCCGCCGCCGACCACCCGCGCGCCACCGTCGAGCACGGCGCTGGGCGCCGCGTAGGGCGACGCCGCCACGGCCGGCGCGGGCGCGGTCCAGGCGTCGGGGACGGTCGCGGCCGGGGGCGGAGGAGGAGTCTCTCCATCAACCTCGATCGGGGCAATCGCCGGCGCCGGCGCCTGGGTCAGGCCGAGTTCGTCGACGAACTCGGCCAGGGTGCGCCATTCGCTCAGGCCCTCGCGCCAGACCAGGGTGGACAATCCGATCTCGCCGCGCTGGAAGCGCTGCTGCAGGTCGGCGGCCGCTAGCGGCCCATGGCGCTGCTGCGCTGCGTCGGCGTAGTACCACTCAGTCATTCTGTTCCCCGGGAGTTGCAGTCGAAAACGGTGCGCCGGTCAGCCGCCGCGGCAGTGGACCGGCAGGACGCGATCGTCCAGGTCGGAACTGCAGTTCCAGGCGGACGTGCGCTCATCGTAGTCCAGCCACAGCGCTTTGCCATCCAGGCGCTTGGTGCCGGGCAGGTGCAGGGTGGCTTCCAGGCCGCAGTGGCCGTTGTCGAAGCGGCCGACCCGCACCTGCGCGATGGTGTCGCCGGCATAGCTCTGCGGTGCGCCGAAGCCGGTGTCGCCGTTGACCGCGCAGCGGTGCTCCTGTGCATTGAAGGCGGCGATCTGGTCCTTCAGCGGCGCCAGGTGGTCGAGCGCCTGCGCGACCTTCGCGCGTGCCAGGTAGTCCTGGTAGGCGGGCAGGGCGATCGCCGCGGCGATGCCCAGGAACGCCACCAGCAGCACGCCGACGATGGTGCCGACGATGGCCATGATCGCGCAGCCGGACAGGCCGCTGCGCGGCGCGGCGGTGGCAGCGGGGCCTACGGGAGCGGCCGTCTGGAGCGGTGGCGGCAAGGGCGGCGGGGTGGGCGCGTCGGGCAGGCCCAGTTCGGCGGCGACCGCGTGCAGCGGCCGCCACTCCGGCAGGCCTTCGCGCCAGACCAGGGTCTCGCGCTGCAGGCGGCCGTCGTGCAGGCGTTCCAGCAGGGCGGACGCCGGCAACGGGCCGTGCCGCTCGCGCGCGGCATCGACGTAGTACCAGATCGCCAATGGGGAAGTGTCTTCGTGCATCCGTGCGCGACCGTCAGCGACTCAGTGAACCGGCTCCGGCTCGTCGACGAACATCTGCGTTTCCATCCACGCGTACGCCGCCTCGGCACCAGGCTGGTTGAACAGCACCATCAGCACCACCCACTTCAGGTCGTCCAGATCCAGTTCGTCCTGATCCAGGGCCATGGCCCGGTCCAGCACCAGCTCGCGCTGGTCGCTGTCGAGGATGCCGTGCTGCTCCAGGAACAGCAGGAAGCCGCGGCATTCCACGTCGAGCTTGTCCAGTTCCGGACCGTGGTAGATGCGGATCGGGCCATCGATGCGCGGCTGCGCCACGGCCGGGCGCTGGTCGGACAGGGCGTCGAGCCAGTCGAACGCCTTGCTGATCTCGGTGGGGCTGAAACCGGCCTGGATCAGGCCATTCTGGAGGGAGTCGCGATCGCGGACCGGATCCGCGTCTTCGCTGAAATAGTGTTCGAACAGGTACAGCAGGACATCCAGAATGCTCTCTTTCATTGCCCCTCGGCCTGCGTCGCGAGACGCTGTGGAGGTGAAGAAACTAGGGTTTGCGGGTGTAACGACCGCGTTCGACCGCCACGTAGCCATCCAGTTCCATGGCCAGCAGCATGGAGGACGCCGCTGCGGCCGTCAATCCGCTGCGTGCGATCACTGAATCCATACAGATGGGGTCGTGGCCCAGCGCCTGCCACAAGCGCTGGTAGTCGGGGTGGGGGAAGGCCGGTGTGGCCGCGCGCGCGGTGCTGGCTCCCTGTGTGGGGGCGTTCAGGCGCCCGCGCAAGGCGTCGGCCAGTTCGGCGGCCAGGGGCGCGACCCCGGCCAGCACCTCCTCGGCGCTTTCCACCAGCCCGGCGCCGTCGCGGATCAGCCGATGGCAGCCGCGCGCCAGCGGATTGTGGATCGAGCCGGGCAGGGCGAAGACCTCGCGCCCGGCCTCGGCGGCCAGCCGCGCGGTGATCAGCGCGCCGGAGCGAGTGGCCGCCTCGATCACCAGGGTCGCCAGGCTCAGCCCGGCGATGATCCGGTTGCGCGCCGGGAAGTGCCCCGCCCGCGCCGGCGTGCCAGGCGGGTGCTCGCTGACCACCGCGCCGCGGTCGGCGATCTGGCGGTGCAGGGCGGCATGCTGGCGCGGGTAGGCCAGGTCGGGGCCGGTGCCGACCACCGCCACGGTCAGCCCGTCCGCGCGCGACAGCGCGGCCCGATGCGCGGCGGCATCCACGCCGCTGGCCATGCCGCTGGTCACCGCAAAGCCGGCCGCGGCCAGGGCCAGGGCGAAGCCGTAGGCGTTGTCGCGGCCGCCGGCGCTGGGGGCGCGGCTGCCGACCACGGCCACGGCCGGATGCCACAGCACCGTGGGATCGCCGTCCACGTACAGCGCCAGTGGCGGATTGGGCGTGCGCCGCAACAGGGCCGGGTAGTCGGCATCGTGGCAGCCCAGCAGGTGCCGACCTGGTTGCGCCAGCCAGTGCTCGGCGGTTTTCAGCGCGGCGCGGTCGGGCCGCTGCAGCGCGGCGATCTGCGCCGCATCCAGGCCGGCGGCCTGCCAGCCGGCGGGACCGGCGGCCAGCGCCGCGGCCGGGCTGCCGTGTTGCTCCAGCAGTCGTCGGCGTGGGGCGCTGGCGCCGCCGGCCAGCGACAGGCGCAGCAGGGCCGGATCGGTGGGTGCGTGGGCAGGGGCGATGGCCGGACTGGACATGCGCCCAGCCTAGGCCGCAGACGCAGACGGCGCCCTCGGGCGCCGTCTGCAATCGCTGTAGGGGGAGTCCCCGGCCGCGGGTCAGCGCGCGTCCGGGTGCTTGACGTCGTAGCCGATCCGGGTCGGCTTGATGCCGTCCATCACCAGCGCGTAGCTGACCTTGTCGAAGGTGCGGAACACCATCGCGTGCGCGGCGTACTCGTCCGGCAGCGCCACGGTGCCGCTGCCGCCGGTGAAGCCGTCGTCGGCGCGGGAGGTGTTGGGGTGGCGCACGCGGTCGTTGACCCGGGTGCCGTGGCGCCACAGCGACACCACGGTGCCGTTGTCGATGCCTTCGCGGCGGCCGCCGGAAATGGCGATCACGTCGCGCGGGCCGGCCGCGCTGAACGCGTCGGCCACCGCCAGTACGCGCAGGCCGGCGGCCATCGCCTGCTCGGACGGCGGATGCGGCACGAACTGCAGGTCGTAGGGCTGCGCCTCGACCGGAATCAGGCGGTCGCCGGCGCGCACTTCGCGGGCGTTGTCCTGCAGCAGCAGGCCGGTGGCCTGGCGGCCGTCGGCGGACACGCGGGCGACGGTGCCGATGTTGACCTGGGCCAGTTCGTAGCCGAGGGTCTCGCGGCGCTTGTCCGGCGGCACGAAGGTCTGCCACAGGTTGCCGCTGCCGGGGATGCTGCGGCCTTCGGCGTCGAGGTCGTCGCTGAGCTTGGGCAGCAGGTAGCGCACGGTCGGGCGGACCACGGCGTAGCGCTGGCCGGCCTGGGCCTGGCCGAGGCCGACCGCGTAGACCAGTTGCCCGTCGGTGGCGCGCAGCCGGTTGTCTTCGGTGCCGACCACGTAGGGCAGGTTGTCGATGCGCTCGACCACGCGCAGGTTCTTCAGGAACGGCTCCACCTGCGCCAGCGGGATCGCGTCGATCGGCGCGTCCTGGCGCGGGCCCGGCTTGACCTCGGCATGCGCCACCCGGTCCAGGTAGGCCAGGCTGAGCACGTCGCCGGGGTAGATCAGGTGCGGGTTGTGCACCTGCGGATTGGCCTGCCAGATTTCCGGCCACAGCCAGGGCTTGCCGAGGAAGCGCCCGGCGATGTCCCACAGCGTATCGCCCTTGCGCACCACGTAGGTGTCGGGGTGTTCGGCGGCCATGCTGGCGGAAGCAGCGTAGGTCGCCACGGTGAGCATCGCCACGGCGACGACCGTACGGAGTCGATTGAACATGAGCGCGGAGCCTGATTCCCCAACAGGTTCGCGCACTATAGTGCAGAACCCTGGTGCGGGCGCAAGCGGCGGGCGCAGAAACGGGTAGAATCCGCAGGTCTTGCCGAATCGTCCGGCGCCCCCATCTTGGGTACCGCTATGGCCCTGCTCCCCATTCTCGAATTCCCCGATCCGCGCCTGCGTACCAAGGCGGTGCCGGTCGACGCCGCCGAGGTCACCTCCCCAGCCTTCCAACGCCTGCTCGACGACATGTTCGAGACCATGTACGACGCGCCCGGCATCGGCCTGGCCGCCAGCCAGGTCGACGTGCACAAGCGCTTCATGGTCATCGACGTCAGCGAGGAGAAGAACGCCCCGCAGGTGTTCATCAACCCGCAGATCGTGCAGCGCGACGGCGAACAGGTTTACCAGGAAGGCTGCCTGTCGGTTCCCGGCATCTACGCCGACGTGACCCGCGCCGACGCCATCACCGTGCGCTACCTTGACCGCCAGGGCCAGCCGCAGGAACTGAGCACCGACGGCCTGCTGGCGGTGTGCGTGCAGCACGAGATGGACCACCTCGACGGCAAGCTGTTCGTCGACTACCTGTCCCCGCTCAAGCGCGAAATGGTGCGCAAGAAGCTGGCCAAGGCGCGCAAGCACGTGGCGTGAGGCCGGGAACCGGGAATGGAGACACGGGAATCGTAAGCGCGGTGCCCGTGCCATTTCCGGGTCCGCGCGCTTTTCCCATTCCCCATTCCCCATTCCCGGTTCCCATCCTCCATGAAACTCGTCTTCGCCGGTACGCCGGACTTCGCCGTGCCGTCGTTGCGCGCGGCTGCGCAGCGCCATGAAGTGGTCGCGGTCTACACCCAGCCGGACCGGCCCGCCGGGCGCGGCCGCGGGCTGACCCCGTCGCCGGTCAAGCTGGAAGCGGTGGCGCGCGGCATCCCGGTGTTGCAGCCGCAGACGCTGCGCGCGCCGGAAACGCTGCAGGCGCTGCGCGCGCTGCAGCCGGACCTGATCGTGGTGGTGGCCTACGGGCTGATCCTGCCCAAGGCGGTGCTGGCGATCCCGACCCATGGCTGCTGGAACGTGCATGCCTCGCTGCTGCCGCGCTGGCGCGGCGCCGCGCCGATTCAGCGCGCGATCGAAGCCGGCGACAGCGAGACCGGGGTGTGCCTGATGCAGATGGAAGCGGGCCTGGATACCGGCCCGGTGCTGTTGTCGCAGCGGACCCCGATCGGTGCCGACGAGACCGGTGGGCAGTTGCACGACCGCCTGGCCGCGCTCGGCGCGCAGGTGCTGGCCGACGGCCTGGGCCTGCTGCGCGCCGGCCTGCGTCCGGTGGCGCAGCCGCAGCCGGAGGCCGGCGTCACCTACGCGCACAAGCTGGACAAGGCGCAGGCGCGGCTGGACTGGCAGCAGCCGGCGGCGCAACTGGCGCGGCAGGTGCGCGCCTTCGATCCGTGGCCGGTCGCCGAGGCGGTGCTGGCCGGCGAGCGGGTGCGGGTGCACGGTGCGATCGCGCTGGACCTGGCCCACGCGCAGCAGCCGGGCACGGTGCTGACCGCGTCCAAGCAGGGCATCGACATCGCCTGCGGCCAGGGCGCGCTGCGCCTGCGTGTGCTGCAGCGCGACGGCGGCAAGGCGATCACCGCCGCCGACTACCTCAACGCACGGCGCGACCTGCCGGTCCTGGCCTGAGGCGTCGACCATGCCTGCGTACGCCGCGGTGGGCCTGGCAGGCGCGGCTGTGGCCGCCTCCGCGCTGCGGCGCGGGCGGGCGTCCACTGCGTCGCGCACCCCCATCATCCGCACGCGCAACCACGACACGGCATGCGCGCTAAAGCCTGACACCTCCCGGAGCGCCCGCCGATGACCGCGACGCCTGCCGCTGCGTGGCCGCCGGGCGTGGCCCCGCGGGTGGTCGCCGCCCGCGTGCTGACCGCGGTGGTCGACCGCGGCCGCTCGCTCAAGGCCGAACTGGCCGCCGCGTTGCCGACGCTGCCGGATTCGCGCGACCGCGCGCTGGTCGAGGCGATCTGCTTCGCCGTGCTGCGCCGCCGCCCGGCCTACGAGGCCGCGCTGCGGATGTGGCTGCAGAAGCAACTGCCACAGCGCGACGCCGAACTGCGCGGCCTGCTGCTGGCCGGCTTCGCCCAGCTCGATGCGCTGGGCCTGGCGCCGCACGCGGCGCTGTCGGCGACGGTGGAGGCGACGCGCGCGCTGGATCGGCCGCGCCAGGCCGGGCTGGTCAACGCGCTGCTGCGGCGCGCGCTGCGCGACGGGCTGCCGGCGGTGGCCGCCGACGCGGGCTGGCCGCTGTGGCTGCGCGACGCGCTGCGCGCCGACTGGCCGCAGCAGGCCGAGGCGATCTTCGCCGCCAGCCAGCAGCCGGCGCCGCTGTGGCTGCGGGTCAACCGCCAGCGCGGTACCCGCGACGCCTATCTGCAGGAGCTGGCCGCGGCCGGCATCGCCGCGCAGGCCTCGCCGCTGCTGGCCGATGCGATCCGCCTGGAGACGCCGCTGGCGGTGGGCGCCCTGCCGGGCTTCGCCGACGGGCGCGTGTCGGTGCAGGACGGCGCGGCGCAGCAGGTCGCCGACGTGCTGGCGCCGGCGCCGAGCGCGCGCGTGCTCGACGCCTGCGCGGCGCCCGGCGGCAAATCCGCGCACCTGCTCGAACGCGATCCCAGTCTGCGCCTGACCGCGCTGGACGTGGATGCGCGGCGCCTGGCGCGGGTCGGCGAGACCTTCGCGCGCACCGGCGCCGGTGCGCAGGCGCAGCTGCAGGTCGCCGACGCGGCGCAGCCGCAGGACTGGTGGGACGGCGTGCCGTTCGACGCGGTGCTGCTCGACGCGCCGTGTTCGGCCACCGGCATCGTGCGCCGCCAGCCGGACGTGCTGCTGCATCGCCGCCGCGAGGACGTGATCGCGCTGCAGGCGCTGCAGGTGCGCCTGCTCGACGCCGCCTGGCAGGTGCTGCGGCCGGGCGGGGTGCTGGTCTACGCGACCTGCTCGCTGCTGCAGGACGAGAACGCGCGGCAGGTGCAGGCGTTGCTGGCGCGGCAACCGGGCGCGGCACTGGAGGATCCGGGCGCGGCCTGCGGGCATGCTTCCGGCGGCGGCCGCCAGCGCTTCCCCGGCGAGCAGGACTGCGACGGTTTCTACTACGCAAGGTTCCGCAAGACGGCATGAACCGGCCCCGGTATCATCGCGTCCCATGCTGAAGACCCGCACCTCCCGAGAGTTCTGGTTGTTGGCCATCCTGGCCGTGCTGGTGCTCGGCGCCGGCCTGGGCCTGCGCGATCCGCACCCGGCCGACGAGCCGCGTTTCGCACTGGTCGCCAAGCAGATGGTGGAGAGCGGCAACTGGTTGTTCCCGCACCGCGGCAACGAGCTGTACTCGGACAAGCCGCCGATGCTGATGTGGCTGCAGGCGAGTTTCTACATGCTGTTCGGCAACTGGCGGGTGGCCTTCCTGCTGCCGTCGCTGCTGGCCGGGCTGGGCACGCTGGCCTGCGTCTACGACCTCGGCCGGCGGCTGTGGACGCGCCGCGTTGGCATGTACGCGGCCTACGCGCTGCTGTTCGCCTTCCACTTCACCTACCAGGCGAAGAAGGCGCAGATCGACCCGTTGGTGGTGTTCTTCATCACCCTGGCCAACTACGCGCTGCTGCGCCACCTGTTGCGCGGGCCGGACTGGCGGCTGTGGGCGCTGGGCTGGTTCGCCGCCGGGCTGGGCACCATCACCAAGGGCGTGGGCGTGCTGGCGCTGCTGATGCTGCTGCCGGCCGCGGCGGCGTCGCTGGCGCACTGGCGTGGGGTCCGGGTCGGCCTGCGCGATCCGCGCTTCTGGCTGGGGCCGCTGGCGTTCCTGGCGGCGGTGTCGATCTGGCTGGTGCCGATGGTGGTCACCGCGCTGTCGAGCAACGCCCCCGAGTACCGCGCTTATCTCAACGACATCCTGTTCCGGCAGACGGCCGGGCGCTACGCCAAATCCTGGGACCACGCGCACGGGCCGCTGTACTTCTTCGGGGTGATGCCGAGCATGTGGCTGCCGGTGCTGCTGGCGCTGCCGTGGGCGATCCCCGCCTGGGCGCGGCGCCTGCGTCGGCGCGACGCGCGCTACCTGCTGCCGCTGGCGTGGTGGGCGCTGGTGGTGCTGTTCTTCTCGATCCCGACCGGCAAGCGCGACGTCTACGTGCTGCCGGCGCTGCCGATGCTGTGCCTGGCGATGGGGCCGCTCATTCCAGGGCTGTTGCGCAAGCCTGGGATCAAGCGCCTGCTGCTGGCGTTCACCGCGCTGCTGACGCTGGCGCTGGGCGGCGTGGGCGCGGCGATCCTGCTGGGACACGACTTCCGCGCGCGGATGATGGAGGACCGCGGCATCGACCTGGCGACCGTGCAGGTGCTGGCCTGGATCCTGCTGGCGATCGGTCTGTGGGGCGTGGCCAGCCTGGCCGCATTCGCGCGGCGCCGCCCGGAACTGGCGACGGTCTCGACCCTGACGATGGTCTGGGTGATGGCCGGCTTGCTGGTATACCCGCTGATCAACATGTCCAGCTCGGCGCGTGGGGTGATGGAGTCGGTGGGGCGCCGCATCGGCCCGCAGGCCGAACTCGGCCTGGTCGCCTGGAAGGAGCAGAACCTGCTGATGGCCGACCGCCCGGCCACGACCTTCGGCTTCGTGGTGCCCTGGGACGAACAACTGCGCCGCGGCATCGCCTGGCAGGCGCAGGCGCCGCAGCGGCGCTGGCTGCTGGTGCAGGAGGCGGCGATGCTGGGCTGTGTGGACCGCAACGCGAGCATCCTGGCCGGCGTGTCCAACCGGCGCGACTGGTGGCTGGTCCCGGCCAGCGCCGTGCACGGCCACTGCGTGGTCACCCAGGACGACCGCGACCGCCTGCGCGAGCAGGACAAGGACCGCTTCGAATGAGCCGCCTCCGCGCGTTGCGGCGGCGTGGTGCCGCTGGCGCCCGGCGCGCTGCGCGGGCAGGGAGACGCGCGTGCCGTCTCCCCTGATTCGGGTGATCAGCCGCGACAACGGCGGCGGCCTCAGCCGCGACCTGCAGGTGGTCGCCGACCTGCTGCGCGAGACCGGCCGCTACCGCGTGGAGGTGCTGGGCTTCGGCACCGTGCGCATGGCCAATCGGCTGCGCGAACTGCGCCTGTTCCTGCGCAGCCTGCTGTTCGGGCGTGCGGACCTGCAGATCTTCCTGGAGCGGGTGTATCCGCGCTGCCTGGGCAGCGGCTTGCGCAATGCCCTGATCCCCAACCCGGAGTGGTTCCGGCACAAGTGGCTGCGCTGCCTGCCGCGTTTCGCCCAGGTGCTGTGCAAGACCCGCCAGGCCGAGCAGCGGTTCTCCACGATGGCGCCGACCGCCTTCATCGGCTTTTGCAGCGACGATTGCTACCGTCCTGAGGTCCCGCGCGAGCGCGCCTGCCTGCATGTGGCCGGGCGCAGTTCGGCCAAGGGCACGGCGCTGCTGCTGCAGACCTGGGCGCGGCACCCCGAGTGGCCGCGGCTGACGGTGGTGCAGAGCGCGAAGAAGTCCCACCCGATCGAGGCCGAGAACATCGACTACCTGACCGGCTACCTGGACCAGCAGGAACTGCGGCGGCTGCAGAACGCGCACCGCTTCCACCTGTGTCCGTCCGAGGTGGAGGGCTTCGGCCACTACATCATGGAAGCGCTGAGCGTCGGCGCGGTGGTGATCACCACCAACGGGGCGCCGATGAACGAGCTGGTGAGCGCCGAGCGGGGCGTGCTGATCGACCCGGTCGGCGAGGGGCCGGACAATTTCGGCGTGCGCTACCGGATCGAGGTCGCCGGCCTCGAGCAGGCGATGAGGCAGGCGCTGGCACTGTCGCCGATGCAGTGCGACGCTCTGGGCACGGCCGCGCGCGGCTTCTTCGAGACGCGCCGGCGCGAGTTCGGCGAGCGCCTGCGCGCGGCGGTGGCCGATCTGCTCGGGGAAACGCCGCGGCCCGCCGTGCCGGCCAGCCATGGCGCCGATCGCGAGCAGGTCAGGCCGGGTTAGGGAAGCGCCCCGGATCATCGCCGACCACCCCCTCCCCACGGTCTTCACTCCTTGATGTCCCAGCCGATCGCGCCACGCCATGCCGTTTCCGCGTTCTCGCGCCAGTCCCTGGCCGAGCGCGGCGCGGCGCTCGCGCTGCTGTGCCTGCCGGCGCTGGTGATCAGCATGCCCAGCGGCCTGCTGCCGTTCGGCCTGCTGCTGCTGGCGACCAGCCTGCTGGCATTGCCGCGGCTGCGCCAGGCGGTGGCGCCGATGCAGCCGTCGCTGCGCTGGCTGTGGATCCTGGCGCTGCTGGTGATCGGGCTGTCGCTGTGCTCGGTGCTGTACTTCGGCCAGCCGCTGAAGGACATCGACAACCGCACCCGCTTCCTGGTGCTGCCGTGGGCGGCGCTGTGGACCTATGCGCTGCGGCCGCCGCAGCGCCTGCTGTGGTGGGGCGCGCTGCTCGGCATCTTCGCCGCCCTGGTGCTGGCCAGCGTGCAGGTGTTGCAGGGCCAGCCGCGTGCCGAGGGCTGGACCAACGCCATCGTGCTGGCCGACGTGGTGCTGATGCTGATGGTGCTGGCGGTGTTCTGCCGGCCGAGCGGGCAATGGCCGTGGGCCGTCGCCGCGGTGGTGGCCGGCGGCATCGTCATCCTGCTCAGCGGCAGCCGCGGCGTGTGGCTGGGCGTGCTGTTGCTGCTGGTGGTCAGCGCGCTGTGCCTGCGCTGGCGCGACAGCGCGACGCGGCTGATGATCCTGGGCGCGTGCACCGCGCTGGCGGCGGTGCTGGTACTGAGCGTGCCGGCGCTGACCAAGCAGACCCGCCTGGCCGAACTGCATCACGATGTGCAGCGCTACGAGCGCGGCGACAGCGATTCCTCGGCCGGCGCGCGCATCGAGCGCCTGCAGGTGGCGGCGGCGACCTTCGTCGAACACCCGGTGGTCGGGGTCGGCGTGGGCCGCTTCGACAATGCCATGCTGCGCCTGCCGGACTGCCGCAAGGGCTTCGTCGAGCGCTGCCACCTGGGTCATGCGCACAACGACCTGGCCGAGTGGAGCGCGACCCAGGGCCTGCCCGGCACCATGCTGATCCTGATGGTGTACGGCGTGCCGCTGTGGCTGCTGCTGCGCCTGTACCGGCGCCGGCCACAGCCGCATTTCCACGGCGCTGCGGCGGCCGGGATCATGGTGGTGGCGGCCTACATCCTGTGCGGTATGACCCAGTCGATGTTCGCGCACCAGGTGAGCACCGGCTTCTACGTGGCGCTGGTGGGCGTGCTGATCGGGCTGGCCGCGCGCGAGGCGGTGCCGGCACAGGGCGCTGAAGGCGCCGCGCGAAGCCGGTAGACTGCCGATCCCGCATCGCCGGGCGGCGCGGCGCCTGGCGCCGACCGCCGGCACCGCGCCTGACTTCCGGATACCGCGCGCCATGGCCGACGCTGCCGCCGCCACCCTGCCGCTGAGCCTGGTGGTGATGACCTACAACGAGGCCGCCAACATCGCGCGCTGCCTGGACAGCGTGCCGTTCGCCGCCGACAAGCTGGTGGTGGACTGCGGCAGTACCGACGACACCGTGGCGATCGCCCGCGCGCACGGCGCGCGCGTGGTCGAGCAGGCCTGGCTGGGCTTCGGCCCACAACGCAACTTCGCCTCCACCCAGGCCGCGCACGACTGGATCCTGGTGCTGGACGCGGACGAATTCCTGTCCGACGCGTTGCGCGCCGAATGCCAGGCGCGGCTGCCGAAACTGCTCGCCGAGGACCGCGTGGACGCGGTGTGGCTGCGGCGCAGCACCTGGTACATGGGCGCGCCGATGCGCTGGTACAAACCGATGGTCGGCGAGCGCCTGGCGCGGCTGTACCACCGCGGCCGCGCGCGCTGGAGCGATGCGCGGGTGCACGAATCGCTGCGCTTCGACGGCGCCAGCGCCGAGTTCGCACCGCCGTTCAACCACCTGCACAACCCGACGCTGGTGCACAAGCAGCTCAAGGTGCTGCGCTACGCCGAACTCAAGGCGCTCGGCTGGCGCGACAAGCGCAAGCCGGTGAGAATGTGGCAGAGCCCGTTCGTGTTCGCCGGCGCCTTCCTCAAGGACTACCTGCTGCGGCTGGCGTTCCTCGACGGCTGGCGCGGCTTCGTGGTGGCGCAGACCGCGGCCAGCTACGCGCTGTACAAGCGCATGCGCTACTACGAGATGCAGATCAACCCGGCTTCGGTGGAGCAGGCGCGGGCGCAACTGCAACGGCACGATCTGGAGCACTGATGAGCAAGCACTATCTGCTGTACGGGTCCGAGCGCTATGCGCTGGCGATCCTGCGTCCGCTGCAGGCGGCGATCCGCGCGCGCGGCGACGAGGCGGCATGGTTCTTCGACGGCCCCGGCGCCGAGGATCTGAGCGCCGACGAGCGCCATCTGGCGACGGTGGAAGAGGTACTGGCGTGGAATCCGTACGCGGTGATCACCTCCAGCAACGCGGTGCCGCATTTCTTCCCCGGGGTGAAGGTCGAGACCTTCCACGGCTTCGACGCCGGCAAGCCGCGGCACATCTACGTGCGCGGCTTTTTCGATCTGTACTGCACCACCGGCCCGCGCGACACCGCCGCGTTCGGCGCGCTGGCGCGCAAGCTCGGCCACTTCGCGGTCAAGGAAACCGGCTTCCCCAAGATCGACCCGTTCATGCGCGAGATCGGCGCGGAACTGGCGCCGGTGCGGCAGCCGCCGGTGATCCTGTACCACTCCACGTTCTCGCCGTCGTGGAGCGCGGCCGGCATCCTCTACGACGAGGTCGCGCGGCTTTCGCGCAGCGGCGAGTGGCGCTGGATCGTCACCTTCCATCCGAAGATGGACCCGGCGATGGTCGCCCGCTACCGCGCGCTGGAAAGCGAGTACCTGCACTTCGCCGACAACGACAACATCCTGGAGCTGTTCCCGCAGGTGGACATGATGTGCTCGGACACCTCGTCCGCGCTCAACGAGTTCCTGCTCACCTACAAGCCGGTGGTGACCTTCAAGAACCGGCGTCCGGGGCCGCAGTTGATCGACATCGACGATCCGGCGCAGTTCGAGCCGGCGATCCGCCGCGCGCTGCAGCGGCCGCCGGAACTGATGGCGGCGATCCGCGAATTCGCCGATGGCCTGCATCCCTACCGCGACGGCCAGTCCAGCGAGCGCGTGCTGCGCGCGATCGACGACTTCGTCGCCGAGGGTGCGCGCAACCCGCGGCGCAAGCCGCTGAACCTGTGGCGCAAGCTGAAGATCCGCCGCCGCATCGGCTACTGGGGCCGCGGCGCGCGTCGCTGACGCGCAGCGCCGCCGCGCGCGCTCACCAGCGCAGCCGTCGTTGCGCCAGCGCTGCGCCCAGTTGCTCGTACAGCGCCCGCGCCTGCGCGTCCGGCAGTAGCCGCATGCGCAGCGGCGGTTCGCCGTGGCGGGCGCCGGCGGTGTCCAGCCACAGCGTCGCGGTGCCGCAGCAGCGGTCCAGCGGCGAACGGCTCAGGTGCAGCGTCTGCAGCTTGTCCAGTTCGGCCAGCCGCCACCAGCGCCGCCACCAGCCGCCGCGCACCGCCACGTAGCGCGCGTCCAGCGCATAGCCCATGCGCTGCGCCTGGCGCCAGGACTTGAACGCCGACCACGGCAGCCACAACAGCAGCAGCGCGGCCCAGGCGCCGAGGGTGGGCCACAGCCCCGCGCACAGCAGCGGCACCAGCAGCAGCGCCGGCAGCGACAGGCGCCACCAGTGGCGCGTGGCGATGCCGTGCCACTGCGCTGGCGGCCAGGCGACCTGCGGCAGCAGCCGCTGCAAGAGCGCATCGCAGGCGGCCGGCGTGGCCAGCGGCGCCAGTTCCGTCAGTGCGTGGTCGTGGCCGTGGCCGTGGTGCGACTGGATCACCGCCGTGTCGATGTGCAGGCTGCGCCGCCGCAGCAACCGCTGCAGCACGCTCTCGTGCAGGGTCCAGGCCTGGATCCGGCGCCGCGCCACGCTGCTGCGCAACCGCGTCAGCAGGCCGCGCTCCACGGTCAGCCGGCGCTCGCTCTCGCTCAGCCGGAAGCCGTGGTACTGCACGATGGCCAGCCCCATCGACAAGGCGCGCATCAGCAGCAACAGCGTCGCCAGCATCATGGCGAAGGTCACCGCGCCCGCCATCCAGCCCAGTTGCAGGTGCGTGGCGTAGCCGAACAGTTGCCGCCCGTAGTGCTCGATCGCGTTGGAAATCATGCGCTCGGGGAACAGGTGGTAGGTGGCGCCGAACGCGGTGAGCAGCACCACCATGCCGCGGTTGGAGATCAGGCCCTGGCGCAGCACCTCGGTGGTGGGCAGCGCCAGCAGCAGTTCGCTGTCCGGCGCGGCAGCGGGTGCAGCGTCGGCATCGGTCGCGGCGATCGTGTCGGCAGCGGGTGCGCGGTGGCGGATCTGCTGTTCCAGCGCCAGCGCCTGGTCCAGCCGCAGCACCCGCATCTGCGCCTCGGGCTTGGTGCCGCCGGCCGACTCCAGCCGCACCTCGGCCACGCCGAACAGCCGGTGCAGCAGCGACTGGTGCACCACCACGTTGTGGATGCGCGCGAACGGGATCTCGCGCAGGCTGCGTTCCAGCCAGCCGCTGCGGATGCTCAGGCTGTCGTGGCCGATGCGGTACTGGTAGGTGAGATAGCGCAGCAGCGACACCGCCACCAGCCCGCTGCACACCGCCAGCATCACCAGGTGATCGGCGTGATCGCGGTGGCCGTCGCGGCTGCCGAACACCAGCAGCGCCAGCAACGGCAGCAGGAAATGCCTGAGGTGCTGCAGCAGCACGAACAGCCACGACCACGGATGCAGGCGCCGCACCGGCGTGGTGTGTTCGGCGTCGGCCAGGCCGCTCACAGCGCGTCGTCGTCGTGGTCGAGCTGGTGCGCCAGACGCTCGCGCAGGCGTTCGGCGTCGGCCTGATCCAGACCGGGCACGGCGACCGCGGTATGGCGGGTGCCGGCGGTGTGCACGACCAGGGTGGCCAGGCGCAGGGCGCGTTCCAGCGGGCCGCGGCGCAGGTCCAGGTGCTGCACGCGCGAGATCGGGACGTGCGTCTCACTCTGCCACAGGCGCCCGCGGAACACGTCCAGGCCCTGGGCATTCAGCCGCCAGCGGATGCGCCGGTGGCGGACGAAGCCGACCCAGGCGCCGCACAGGCTGCCCACCGCCGCGGCCACCGCGCCCAGGGCCAGCGCATGCAGGCTGTGCAGGCTGAGGCCGACGATGCCGGCGGCGACCACCAGGCTCAGCCCGAGCATGCAGCCGCCGCCGAGCGCGGCCAGCCAGGCACCGCGCAACGGCACCGGTTGCCAGTCGGCCGGCGGCCAGTCCGCGGGCGCCGGGGGGGCGGCGAAAGCGCTGGGCGCGGCGGGGGTGTCGTCCATGGGCGGCGGTGCGATCACGTCGGGGTCTCGGGGCGCGGGCGCGCGGCGTGGCCTGCGATCCTAACGCGGCGACGGCGGGCGTGCGCTGCCCGCCGCGCGGTTTCCGTCCCGATCCGGGCAGGCGGTGTGGGGGCCGACCTGCCCGGTGGTTCAGCGCGCCGCGCGCAGCAGCGCGTCCACGTCCAGCGCGTGGCCGGCGCGGGCGGCCTTGGTGCGCAGGTAGCCTTCGTTCTCGGCGGTGATGGTGCCGGTGACCGGAATGCGCTCGGTCACCTCGATGCCGGCCGCGCGCAGGCGTTCGGCCTTGTTCGGGTTGTTGGTGAGCAGGCGCACGCGGCCGATGCCGAGCCCGCGCAGCATCGCCACGGCGCTGCCGTAGCGGCGTTCGTCTGCGCCGAAGCCCAGTTGCGCGTCGGCGTCGATGGTGTCCAGGCCGTCGTGCTGGTAGCCGTAGGCGCGCATCTTGGTGGCGATGCCGGTGCCGCGGCCTTCCTGGTCCAGGTACAGCAACACGCCGCCACCCAGCGCCTTGAGCTTGGCCAGGCCGTGTCGCAGCTGATCGCCGCAGTCGCACTTGAGCGAGCCGAACAGGTCGCCGGTGAGGCAGGAGGAATGCACGCGCACCGGGACCGGCGCGCTCAGGTCGGGCTGGCCGATCACGATCGCGACCTGGTCGCGCTGCGCCACGCCGCCGCGGAACACCACGAATTCGCCAGGGCCCAGGTCGCGCAGCGGCACCTGGGTGCGGGTGACCAGGGTGTAGCTGTCGGAAGCGGCGAGGGCACAGCCGTGTTCCAGGTCGTCCAGCCGCAGCGACTGGCAGCCCTGGAAGGCGCTGCTGTCCGCGCCCAGGTCCGCCGCGACCATCGCCGGCAGCAGCAGGCCCAGGCGCGCGATCTCGGCGGCGCCGGCATCCAGCGCGTCGCCGGGCTGCCAGTGCGCGGGCACCGGGCCGTCGCGCAGGTAGGCCAGCGCCGCCAGCGCGTCGTAGGAGTGCCCGGCCAGGGCGATGCGCGCGCCCTGCGGCGCATCCAGGCCCAGCACTTGCGCCCGCGGCGGCGTCACGAACAGGTAGTGCCGCTGCCCGGTGGCCTCGGCGAAACCGAGGTAGGACGGTTCGGTACTGCTGTCCAGCGCCATCACCGCGCGGGTGCGGCCGTTGCCGTCTTCGAGCAGGACCGGGCGCCCGGCACGCAACTCCGATGCCGCGCGTTCGCTGCGGATCGCGGCAGGATCGCCGAAGGCGTGCGCGGAAGGGGCGGTGGGGCTGGTCATGCACGACTCCAGATGGGGGATCGGCGGCGCCGCTTCAAGGCTGCCGCATCCGGTCGCGGTGGCCCCGGCACGGTGCCGGTCGGCGCCGATGGCGCTCGGGCGCCATTGTCGCGCGCTTTGCCGGACGCGCCAGCCTGCAGGCGATGGAACGCACTGTGCCCGCGTGCGTGCGCCGCCGATGCAACCAAATCGGCGGCTGCGGCAACGCGCCGGCGTGAGGGGAGGTGTGCACGTGCCGCCGGTTGCTTGCTACTGTGCGGCACCGCGTCCGCTCCGGCCCCCGCATGCAGCTCGTCGATTGCACCGAACCGCGCCACGCGATGGCGATCCTGGAGATCTTCAACGACGCCATCGTCCATTCCACCGCGCTGTACGACTACCGGCCGCGCCCGCCGGAGAGCATGGCGGCGTGGTTTGCGACCAAGCGCGCCGGCAACTTCCCGGTGCTGGGCCTGGAGGACGCCGACGGCACCCTGCTCGGCTTCGCCAGCTACGGCACCTTCCGCGCCTGGCCAGCGTTCAAGTACAGCGTCGAGCACTCGGTCTACGTGCACCGCGACCATCGCGGCCGTGGCGCGGGCCGACGCCTGCTGCAGGCGCTGATCGACACCGCGCAGGCGCGCGGCGTGCACGTGCTGGTCGGCGGCATCGACGCCAGCAATGCCGGCAGCATCGCCCTGCACGAGCAACTGGGCTTCGTGCATGCCGGTACCGTGCGCGAGGCCGGCTTCAAGTTCGGGCGCTGGCTGGACCTGGCGTTCTACCAGCGCATCCTGGCCGGCCCGGCGCAGCCGCACGACGATTAGCGCGGGCTTTGTCAGGGGCGAGCGCCTCAGTCGCTCTTAGTGCGGATGGCGCTCAGTGGCGTAGGGATTGGGCTCGGCCGGGTCCGGGCGCAGGGTGTAGCGCTTGTAGGTCCATTGGTACTGCGCCGGGTCGCGCCGCGCCACCCGTTCCACGCCTGCGTTGAGCGCGGTGGCCGCGCGCAGCGGGTCGGCATCGGCGATGTCCGGCGGCGCCGGCTGCACGTGCAGGGCGAACTCCAGGTCGTTGCCGACGCGCTCGCACCAGGCGAACAGCACGGTCGCGCCGGTGCGCTCGGCCAGGCGGTTGACCAGGGTCATGGTCAGCGCCGGCACGCCGAAGAACGGTGCGAACACGCCATCGCCGGCCTTGGGCTGCTGGTCGGGCAGGATGCCGACCGCGCCGCCATCCTTGAGCGTCTTGAACAACTGCCGCACCGCCGGACCCTCGGCGCGCACCTGGCGCACCCGCTCGCCGCTGCGGACCAACTGCAGGAAGGCGTCGCCCACGGCCGACTCCGGTGCGCGGTAGACGATGGCGATGTCGCCGCGCGAGGCCAGCCACTGGTTGAGCAGCTCCCAGTTGCCGAAATGCGGCGCGGCCACGATCACCCCGCGGCCGGCGGCCAGCGCCGCGTCGTACAGGTCCTGGCCGTGGCGCAGGCGCAGCCGCGCCAGGTTCTGCTCCGGCGGCCGGGTCCACAGCGCCAGGGTCTCGAACGCCTGCCGCGCGGTCGAGCGCAGCACGTCGCGCTGCAGCGCCACGCGCTCGCTGGGCAGCAGCTCCGGATAGGCCAGCTCCAGGTTGCGCCGGACCACCCGGCTCTCGCGCGCATCCAGGCGCAGCCACAGCCCGGCCAGGCCGTCGGCCAGGCGCCGCAGCCACGGCCACGGCAGGCGCGCCAGGGCGGCGGCGCAGCGGTACAGCAGGGAAGCGAGCGTCGCGGGTTTCATCACCCCAGTTTATCCGCTTGGCGTATCTGGCCTGCCCGACGGGTGTCGCGGATCGCGCCGCCTGCGTGCCTTGTCGCTTTCTCAATCTCGCCCATTCGGCGATGATGCCGCACGATCGCAACCGTTCGTCGCGGTGCGGCCAGTAACGAATCCCCAATCCCCAATCCCCGCCCTATGCTCTCGTTGATCCAACGCGTCACCCAGGCCTCGGTCAGCGTCGATGGCGAGGTCGTGGGCCAGATCGGGCCCGGCCTGCTGGCACTGGTGGCGGTGGAGCCGGGCGACGACGAGGCCAAGTTGCAACGTATGGCCGAGCGCCTGCTCGGCTACCGGGTGTTTTCGGACGCCAGCGGGCGCATGAACCGCTCGTTGCGCGACACCGGCGGCGGCCTGCTGCTGGTCAGTCAGTTCACCCTGGCCGCCGACACGCGCTCGGGGATGCGGCCCAGTTTCACCACCGCGGCGCCGCCGGCCGAGGCTGAACGCGGCTTCAACCGATTGGTGGAGGTGTGCCGCGCGCAGCACCCGCCAGGGGTGGAAACCGGCCGCTTCGGTGCCCATATGGTCGTCAGCCTGGTCAACGACGGCCCGGTTACTTTCCTGCTCCGGCCGTAGACGCCGGCGCGTTCCTGGCGGAGCCGTTCAGGCTCCTCGTCCGGCAAGCGGCGGTCCGGGCTGTTATAATGCTAGGTTCACTCATTCACCTACCTGCCGGTGGCGCGAGCACTCATGGCCAACGAACGTCCTGCCCAGCAATCCGACATCAAGCAACTGATCAGCAAGGGCCTGGAACAGGGCTATCTGACCTACGCGGAAGTCAACGACCATCTTCCCGACGATCTGGTCGACCCCGAACAGATCGAAGACATCATCGGCATGATCAACGGCATGGGCATCGATGTCCATGAAGTTGCGCCCGATGCCGAAACCCTGTTGCTCAACGACGGCAACACCGGCAACCGCGAAGTCGACGATACCGCGGCCGAAGAAGCCGCCGCGGCGCTGACCGCGCTCGACACCGAAGGCGGCCGTACCACCGACCCGGTGCGCATGTACATGCGCGAGATGGGCACAGTAGAACTGCTGACCCGTGAAGGCGAGATCGCCATCGCCAAGCGCATCGAGGAAGGTCTCGGCCAGGTGCAGGCCGCGCTGGGCGCGTTCCCGCTGGCGGTGGAGACCCTGCTCGAGGACTACGAACAGCACAAGGAAGGCAAGAAGCGCCTGGCCGAGATCGTGGTCGGCTTCAACGACCTGATCGAGGAAGAGCCGGCCCCGCCGGTCGCGGTGTCCGACGACGACAGCGCCACCGATGCCGATGCCGACGAGGATGACGACGAAGACGTCGACACCGCCGAAGAGGATGCCGGCCCGACCGGTCCGGATCCGGCCGAGGTCGCGCGGCGCATGGAAGTGCTGGCCACCGAGTACGCCAAGTTCAAAAAGGCCCACGCCAAGAACGGCGCCGAGCACAAGCTGGTCACCAAGCTGCGCAACGACATCGCCGAGGTGTTCGTCACCCTGAAGCTGCCGCTGCCGCTGACCGACGTGCTGGTGCGCAAGCTGCGCGACACCATGGCTCAGGTCAAGGACCACGAGCGCCGCGTGCTGCACCTGGCCACCCACGTGGCACGCATGCCGCGCAAGGACTTCATCCGTTCCTGGGAAGGCAACCAGACCAACGTGGCCTGGGTCGACGACGCGCTCAAGCGCAAGCAGAAGTGGTCGTCGGCGCTGCGCGACGTCAAGGACCAGATCATCGCCGAGCAGGAAGCCACCGTGGCGGTGGAGCAGGCCACCTACCTGAGCCTGGCCGAGCTGAAGGAAATCAGCCGCGCCATGGCCTACGGCGAAGCCAAGGCGCGCAAGGCCAAGAAGGAAATGGTCGAGGCCAACCTGCGCCTGGTGATCTCCATCGCCAAGAAGTACACCAACCGCGGCCTGCAGTTCCTCGACCTGATCCAGGAAGGCAACATCGGTCTGATGAAGGCGGTGGACAAGTTCGAGTACCGCCGCGGCTACAAGTTCTCGACCTACGCCACCTGGTGGATCCGCCAGGCGATCACCCGCTCGATCGCCGACCAGGCGCGCACCATCCGCATCCCGGTGCACATGATCGAGACGATCAACAAGTTGAACCGCATTTCCCGGCAGATGCTCCAGCAGTACGGCCGCGAGGCCACCCCGGAGGAGCTGGCCAAGGAAATGGACATGCCCGAGGACAAGATCCGCAAGGTGATGAAGATCGCCAAGGAGCCGATCTCGATGGAAACCCCGATCGGCGACGACGAGGATTCGCATCTGGGCGACTTCATCGAGGACACCAACGTGGAGTCCCCGATCGAGAACACCACCAACATCAACCTGTCCGAGACCGTGCGCGACGTGCTCGCCGGGCTGACCCCGCGCGAAGCCAAGGTGCTGCGCATGCGCTTCGGCATCGACATGAACACCGACCACACCCTCGAGGAAGTCGGCAAGCAGTTCGACGTGACCCGCGAGCGCATCCGCCAGATAGAGGCCAAGGCGCTGCGCAAGCTGCGTCACCCGAGCCGCTCCGAGCAGCTGCGCAGCTTCCTCGACATCGACTGATCGCGCGCGGTTCGCGGTCACGACAGAGCCCCGCCATGTGCGGGGCTTTTTCGTGGGTGAGGAGTCGGTGGCGTTGCGCAGGGTTGCAGTCCATGCCGCAGCCATGCGCTGTCATGTCAGCAGCCAGCCAAGCCTTGTGGGAGCGACTTCACTCGCGACGGGCATTCCTAGTGAAGCCTCGTCGCGACTGAAGTCGCTCCC
>NZ_NMPP01000008.1:0-44835 GCF_009192885.1 Xanthomonas sp. LMG 12462
GTGGTGGCGACGCATGCAGGCAGCCGAACGGCGCCTTTCCTGGCTGCGGAATTGGCGGGGTAGTCGCGCGCGTCGCGGCGCGTGCTCTTCGTCAGTTCCGACACGGCGAGGGCATGTCGGAATGCACGATGATGCAGTCGCAGCGAGCGAAGCCTGCCGGGTGCCTGACCCTGCAAAGCGTCGGGACTGAAGTCCCTCCCACAGTGCACCCGGGTAAGGCTCCGCACGGCTCTGCGGGAACGGCTCCGTGTAGTCTCAAAACCGCCTGCAGCCGCTCCCACAATGAAGTCTCACGCCGCGTCGCGCATCGTGACGCGACAGCCCGCAGTGCCGCCGACGTGAAACGCCGCCCACGTTGGCCACGCGCGGGCCACGGTGGCGACCGCGTGGCCGCCACCGCCAGCGGTTGCCGAGGCTGCGATCAGCCCAGCAGTTCGAAGCTGGCCGTCAGCCCCGGTGCCTGCGCCGAGGGCGCGACCCACAGATCGAACTGGCCCGGTTCCACCGTCGGCTTGAGCGCCTGGCCCACGAACAGCAGATCCTCGCGGCGCAGCACGAAGTCCACGCTGGCGCTGCCGCCGGCCGGCACCGCGACCTTGCGGAAATCCTTCAGTTCGCGCACCGGGCGGGTGATGCTGGCGCTGCGGTCGCGGACGTACAGTTGCACCACTTCCTCGGCGTCGCGGTGGCCGCGGTTGTGGATGCGTGCGGCGATCTTCAGCGTGCCGCCGGCGGCCAGCCGCGACGTGCTCAAGGTCAGTTCGCCGTATTCGATGCGGCCATAGGTCAGGCCGTGGCCGAACGGGAACAGCGCGGTGTTGGAGATCGTGCGGTAGTGGGTGGTGAACGGCGTCAGCGCGTTCGGGCGCGGATCCGGGCGACCGGTGGGCTTGTGCGCGTAGTAGTACGGCGACTGCCCGGATTCGTGCGGGAAGCTCACCGGCAGGCGCCCGGAGGGGCCGTGCACGCCGAACAGGATATCGGCCAGCGCCGGGCCGGAGGCCGAGCCGAGGAACCAGCTGACCAGGATCGCCGGCGCGTCCAGCACCGCGCCGTCGAGCACCAGCGCACGGCCATTGCTGAGCACCACCACCACCGGCGTGCCGGTGGCCGCCACGGCGGCCAGCAGCGACTGCTGCGCGCCGGGGATGCTGATGTCGGTGCGCGACTGCGCTTCGCCGGAGTAGCGCAGCGGTTCGCCGATCGCCAGGATCGCCACGTCGGCCGCGGTCGCCGCGGCCACCGCCGCCTGTACGCCGCCCGGCAGCGCGTGTTCGAACGCGCAGCCTTCCACCACCTGCAACGCTGCCGGATCGGCCAATTGCGCGCGCAGGGCCGTGGCCAGGTCGTTGCCGCTGTCGTCGCCGCCGAACAGGGTCCACGGTCCGGCGCTCTCCACCCAGTTGCTGGCCATCGGCCCGATCAGCGCGATGCGCTGGCCCTGGCGCTTGAGCGGCAGCAGTTCGCCCTCGTTCTTGAGCAGCACCACCGATTTGCGTGCGGCCTCGTGCGCCAGCGCCAGCGTCTCCGGGCGCCGCTGCCGCGCCTGCGCGCGCTCGGGCACGATGCGCAGGAACGGGTCGTCGAACAGGCCCAGCGCGGCCTTGAAGCGCAGCACGCGGCGCACCGCGTCGTCCAGCCGCGCCATCGGCACCGCACCGTCGGCGACCAGGCCGGGCAGGTGCTGCAGGTACAGCCCGCTCTGCATGCTGATGTCCACGCCGGCCAGGAACGCCAGCCGCGCCGCGTCGCGCGCATCGCGGGCGTAGCCGTGCGCGACCAGTTCCAGGTCGCCGGTGTAGTCGGAGACGACCAGGCCGCTGTAGTTCCACTCGCCGCGCAGCACCTGGCTCAACAGCCAGGTGTTGGCGGTGGCGGGCACGCCGGACAGCTCGTTGAAGGAGGCCATGGTGGTCACCGCGCCGGCGCCGAAGGCGGCCTGGAACGGCGGGAAATACACCTCGCGCAGGGTGCGCTCGGAGATGTCGACGGTGTTGTAGTCCAGGCCGGCCTCGGCCGCGCCGTAGGCGGCGAAGTGCTTGGCGCAGGCGGCCAGCGCATCGGCATGGTCGATGCCATCGCCCTGGAAGCCGCGCACGCGGGCCTCGGCGAAACGCCGGCCCAGCAGCACGTCCTCGCCGCTGCCTTCCACGCCGCGGCCCCAGCGCGCATCGCGGGCGATGTCGACCATCGGCGCGAAGGTCCAGTCGATCCCGACCGCGCTGGCTTCCAGTGCGGCGGCACGCGCGGTGCGTTGCGCCAGCTCCGGCTCGAAGCTGGCGGCTTCGCCCAGCGGCACCGGGAACACGGTGGTGAAGCCGTGGATTACATCGGCGGCGAACAGCATCGGGATCTTCAGCCGGCTCTCCAGCGCGGCTTGCTGCAACTGCTGGTGCCAGCGCACGTTGGAGCCGTTGAAGATGCCGGTCAGGCGTCCGGCGCGCGCCGCGGCCAACTGGCCCTCGGCGGTGGGGCGCACGTTGACCGGATTGGCGGCGGCCGCCGCATCGGTCTGCTGCGCCGAACCGAACAGGGTCAGCTGCCCGGCCTTCTCTTCCGGCGTCATCCGCGCGATCAGCGCATCGATGAAGGCCGGCGTCTTCGCCGGCGCGCGCGGCAGGGCCAGGCCCATCGGCATGTGCGACAGCAACGCGAACGAACCGGCGCCGAGCAACAGCCCGCGCCGCGTGGTACGAAACGTCATCGGCAAATCCCCTGTTTGGACCCCGATGGTCACGCTACCTCATCGGGAGCGAGAAGTTGTGATGCGGTGCACGATAATCGCGGGTCGGCAGGCGCGCTCCCTGGAACATCACGTGCAGCCGCGTAATCGCGATGGCACGACCGGCAGGGGCGATGCCGTCGCCAACGTGGGCGTAGACGTCGCGCTTGGCGCAGCCGCGCCTTGCTTGCTCAGCCCGCTACCAATCCAGCGTTTCCAGAAAGCGCGCGGCCTCGACGTCGCTGCCCAGATAGGCGGCCAGCGACGCGGCGACCGCGTTGCGGGCAGTGGCGCACAGCGCGGCGCTGTCGTCGAATGCGGCATCGCCGAGTTCGGCCATGGTGTTGGCCATGGTCGCCAGACCACCGAATGCGATCTCCAGGCTGGCGGCCAGCGGTCGGGGGCGCCATGCGCCGGCCCCGTGGAACGCGAACAGCACGCCGCCGTTGGCCGTGTCGAGGATGACAGGGTCCGCGCCCTGGTCCGCGATCACCAGCCAGTGGTCGCGCCAGGCGGCAATGGGCTTGCCGTCGATCGCGTTCCAGCGGTAGCCGGCCTGCAGCGCCCACAGCTTGCACAACGGCGGAATGTCGAGCGGGTTGCCGCCGAGTTGCAGCGACAGGCCGGTCGGGCCGGCCGTGGCGTCGTGGATGTCGCCCCATGGCCCCACCTGCGCATAGAAGTCGGCGAGCACCTGTGGCAGCGGCAGCGTGCCCTGCCAGTCGGATGCAGGTTGCGGACGCAGTTCGCCCCAGGAGGCGAGCAGCGTGCGGAGGGTGGCGTAGGACATCGGGCGTGTGGCGATAGTCGACCTGAGGCGCATTATGCCCGGCGCGTGTCGTGCGCCGTGTGCATGATGCCGTGCCGGCAGCGCTTGCAACGGGCACCTGGCGCGTGCGGCGCTGCGGCCGACGACAGGGCTGGTTGTCCAGCCCGGTGTTCTGCGCCGCGCTGGCTTGCGGCACGTGGACCAGCTCGTGCGGCACCTGCCGCGACGCTGTCGTGGTCCCATTGCAGGCGCACATCGGACCGCTCGATCGCGTCTTTCCACGCGGCCTGACTGGCGAATCGCGCCGGATCGAAGGTCGACGGGGCCGTGGCACGCAGTAGGTGGTGGAAGTAGGCGCGTGGCAGCAGGATCGCCAGGATCCGCTCCTGTCATTGCTTCCGCGCCCAACCGGCGCGGGACATCCTCCACAGGAAATTCGGCTTGATCCAGCTCATCCGGTCGTAGCTGAACTCGTCGCCGAAGCGCTGATGGTCCAGGGCGAACCGCGCAATCGCAGGGCGATCCAGCTGGTAGACATCGATCGCATCGGTGTCGAAGCACGACAGGACGTCACGGCCCTGGCGTGGCCAGGTGAGCTGCAAGGCAGCGCAAGGAACGGGATGCAGCGTCGCGCAGCCTGCGTCGTCGCAGCAACGTCGTCGATCCGCTGTCGCGTCTCCCGTGCCGGCCGGATGCCGCGCGATGCGTTCGCCTGGATCGGGACGCCAGCCGTAACGCCCCCTGTCAGGGCTGAAGCCTCGACAACAGGCGCGGTTGCGCGGAGGTGCTTGCCCCCGTGAGGGCGGCGCTGACTTCCTTCGGGATCCAGTTGCCCGCCGGCGTCGTCGAAAGGCATGCCCTGCGGGACACGCAACGAGCAGGGCCGATCCATGCAGCGCCCTGGGTGCTTTCGCGCGTGCGGCCGCACTGAATCACTCAGCCTGCGCTCGCCTCCAGACTCGCGCGCTGAGACCCGCACTGGCTACCCTGGCGCACCCCGTTCCTCGGAGCCCCCATGAGCCGACGTTCCGGCAGCGCCGATCTGCCCCTGCATGGCGGTCGCGTGCCGCACTGGCTGGGCGCGCGCATGACCCGGCTCGGCGCGGTGATGTGCCAGGCCATCGTGCACAGCTATGGCCGCGACGAATTGCTGCGGCGCCTGGCGCATCCGTTCTGGTTCCAGTCGCTGGGGGCGGTGATGGGCATGGACTGGCATTCCTCCGGCATCACCACCAGCGTGCTGGGCGCGCTCAAGCGCGGCCTGGCGCCGCTGTCCGGCGAACTGGGCATCCACGTGTGCGGCGGCCGTGGGCGGCATTCGCGGGCCACGCCGGACGAACTGCAGGCGGTGGGCGAGCGCACCGGCCTGGACGGCGCGGAACTGGCGCGGGTCAGCCGCCTGGTGGCCAAGGTCGACAGCGCCGCGGTGCAGGACGGCTTCGACCTGTATCTGCACGGCTTCATCGTCAGCGACGACGGGCGCTGGGTGGTGGTGCAGCAGGGCATGCATGGCGCGCGCAAGCAGGCACGCCGCTATCACTGGCTGTCGGAAGGCCTGAGCAGCTTCGTCGATGCACCGCATGCGGCGATCGACGGCCCGCGCCAGGGCCGCATCGTCAATCTCGCCGATCATCGCGCCGCCGCCGCGCGTGCGGCGCAGGTGGCGCTGCTGCAGACGCTGGCACCGGAGCGCATCGCCCGCGAATACGCCGCGCTGGAGGCCGCGCAGACGCCGGCATCGGCCGCCACGGCGCCGACCCACGCCGCGCAGGGGCGGGGCGCCACCGCGCCGGCCGCCGATGCGCTGTTCGCGGAGACCGGCGACTTGTTCGCGCCGGCGGCCACCGCGGTGCCCGAGCGCAGGCCGGCCGACCTGCCGCATCTGTCGCTGCCCGACCACCACGACGTGCGCGGCAGCGACATCGTGGTGCGGCGCCTGCACGGTGCGCTGGCCGCCGCTGCCGAATGCGGCCCGCGCGATTTCGCCGACCTGCTGCAGGTGCCGGGCGTCGGCGCGCGCACGGTGCGCGCGCTGGCGCTGGTGGCCGAGGTGCTGCACGGCGCGCCGTGCCGTTTCAGCGATCCGGCACGGTTCTCGCTGGCCCATGGCGGCAAGGACCGGCATCCGTTCCCGGTGCCGACGCGGGTCTACGACCACACCATCGGCGTGCTCAAGACGGCGGTGGCGCAGGCCAAGCTGGGCCGCGAAGAGAAACTGGACGCGATCCGCCGCCTGGACGCGCAGGCGCGCCTGCTCGAACCGACCGCGCGCGGGCCGTCGGTGGACGACTACATCGCCGAGGAACGCGCGCAGTCGCATGCCTATGGCGGGCGCAGTGTGTTCGGCTGGGAGCCGGCGCCGGAGGCTGCAGATGCGCGACGCGCCGCACGCGCGCGGTAAGGCCGTCAGCTTGATGGCCTGTGGTCGTCACGATCGAATTTTTTCTAGGCGTCAGTGGCGATTAGGCCGCGACGCGTGAGTTCATCGGCCCATCCGATGCATTGCAGTCGGGACTGAAGTCCCTCCCGCAAGGAGGAGCCCACCGGCAGTGCGGCCGTCAGCACTTGCACGGGAGACCATGGCTGCGCCCGTGCGTAAGTCCGCCGTCATGCAATGGCGATGGTCGGAGGAGGGCAAGGGACTGATCGCCTGCCATGGGCCTCCCGTTCGAGCGATCGTCCGTATCATGGCCGCCTCCGGCGCACGGCGTCGGTGGCTCCGAACGACGCGTACGCCGAAGGACGTTTTCCCCAGCATGTGGTCTGCCATCAGCAACTTCGGCGACGCGGCGATGACGCTGCCGCTCGCGCTCGTCTGCGCACTGTGGCTGGCGCTGGGTAGCGCGGGATGGCGTGCTGCGGCGACGTGGCTTGGCCTGCTGGCAAGCGCCGCCGCCCTGGTCGGGGCAACCAAGATTCTCTACGCCGGCTGTGGGGTGGAACTGCGCGCGCTGCAGTTCCGGGTGATCAGTGGACACACCATGCTCGCCGCCTGCGTATGGCCGATGGCCTGCATGCTGTGCCTGCGCGCCCGTCCGCGGCCGCGGCTGGCGATCGCCTGCGGTTTCGCCATCGCCAGCGTGATCGCCATTGCCCGCGTCTACGCGCGAGCGCACAGCCTGTCCGAGGTCGCGGCCGGTGTGGTGGTCGGGGCGGCGACGACGGCGTGCTATCTGCAGTGGCGCGGTGCGCCGCAGTTGCCCGCGCGCCTGCGCATGTACGCCATCGTGTCGGTGGTCCTGGTCGGCGCGTTGATGTACGGACGACACGCGCCGATCCAGCATGCCATCCAGACCTATTCGCCGGCGTTGTGCGGTCGCGACAGCTGATGGCGCCGTCTTCCGCGTGCAGGCATATGCACGCGCGCTTCGCCTGTCGTATGCCTGCTCTTGACCTGCGCGTTGCTACACCCGGAGCCGATGGCCGTCGTGGCCGCTTTCAGGAGATGGATCGATGCCGGAGCAATCCACCACCACCCGTGCGCGCCGCGCCAAGCGCGAAGGCAAGGCCGGCACGACCCAGGCCGGCGAGTTCGTGCGCGAGGAGATCGACCGCGTGCGCGAGGGCAAGACCCAGGTGAAGTCGACCAAGCAGGCGATCGCCATCGGCCTGTCCAAGGCGCGCCGTGCCGGGGTCAAGACCGGCGCGTCGAAGACCGCGTCGAAAGCCACCAGGAAGAAGGTTGCCCAGGAAGAGGCCAAGGGCGGCAAGCAGGCCAAGCCGTCGCCAACGCGCTCGCGCGGCGCCAAGAAGGCGCTGAAGACCGCCAGCAAGGGCAAGAGCGCGACGCAGACGGTGGGCAGCGAGGCGCTGTCGACACAGACCAAGCGCGCAGCGAAGAAGCGCAGCGCCAGCAGCCGCTCGGCCGCGGCGAAGAAGGCCGCGCAGACCAAGGGGGCGACGGTGCGCAAGAGCGCGGCCAAGAAGGCCGCGAAGACCCGGGCCAAACAGGCCGGCACGCGGACGGCTGCCGCGAAGAAGCGCACGGCGAAGACCGCTTCGGCCAGGAAGACGCCGGCCAAGCAGGCCGCGAGCAAGAAAGCGGCGAGCAAGACTTCTTCGGCAAAGAAGACTGCGACCAAGAAGACGGCCTCGAAGAAGACGGCATCGAAGAAGACTGCCTCCAGGAAGACAGCGTCGAAAAAGTCGACGGCGAAAACCGCGGTCGCCAGGAATACGCCAGCGAAGAAGAGCGCATCCAGCAAACGCACGACCAGTAAGCGCGCAGGCAAGACGTCGTCCGCGCGCAGACGCGGTTCGCGCTCGAGCGGCTAGTCGCTCCATGACGCGCGGCGGCGGATGCCACCGCCGCGCGTCGACGCATCCGCGATCGGCGCGACTCGCCGGGGTCTTACAGTTCGGTGTACTTGGTGATGCGGCCCTTGGCGCGCTCCACCGGATACTTGGCGGCGTTGGCCAGCATCTTGCGTTGCGCGGCGTCGATCGGATCGATCTCCAGCTTGTCGCACAACTGGACCAGATACAGCAGCACGTCGGCGATCTCGCTGCCGACCTGCTGCTTTTTTTCTGCAGACAGTTGCCGGCTCTGCGCATCGTCCAGCCACTGGAAGTGCTCCAGCAATTCCGCCGCTTCCACCGACAGCGCCGCGGCGAGATTGCGCGGACTGTGGAACTGACCCCAGTCGCGGGCGTCGGCGAAGGCGCGCTGGGCGGCCTGCAGGTCGTGGAGGCTGTCGGGCATGGCATCGGCTCGCAGTGGGGACGGCGCATGGTAAAGCAGCAATCACGCGCGCAGGCACTGCGGTCGCGACATCGGACTCACGGCGTGGTCACCGACGATGCACGGCATCGGCGGCGACACTGCGGGCACGTTCGCAGACGAAAGGACCTACCCATGCAAGCTCTGACCTATCACGGCACCCGGGACGTGCGCGTGGAAACCGTTCCCGACCCGGTGCTGGTCGAGACCGACGACATCATCCTGCGCGTCACCGCCACCGCGATCTGCGGCTCGGACCTGCACCTGTACCGCGGCAAGATCCCCGATCTGCACACCGGCGACGTGCTCGGGCACGAGTTCATGGGCGTGGTGGAAGACGTCGGCCCGGACGTGCAGCGGGTGAAGAAGGGCGACCGCGTGGTGATCCCGTTCGTGATCGCCTGCGGCGAGTGCTTCCATTGCCGCCTGACCGAATACGCCGCCTGCGAGACCACCAACACCGGCAAGGGCGCGGCGCTGAACCAGAAGGGCATCCGCCCGCCGGCGGCGCTGTTCGGCTACAGCCATCTGTACGGCGGCGTGGCCGGTGGCCAGGCGGAGTACGTGCGCGTGCCCAAGGCCAATGTCGGCCCGTTGGTGGTGCCGGACGTGTTGCACGACGAGCAGGTGCTGTTCCTGTCCGACATCCTGCCCACCGGCTACCAGGCGGCGGTCAACGCGGGCGTGCGTCAGGGCAGTACCGTGGCGATCTTCGGCGCCGGCCCGGTCGGGCTGATGACCGCGGCCTGCTGCCGCATGCTCGGCGCCGAGCGGATCTTCATGGTCGATCGCTATCCGTACCGGCTCGACTTCGCGCAGCGCACCTACGGGGTGATTCCGCTGAACTTCGAGGAGATCGACGATCCGGCCGACATCATCGTCGGCCAGACCGACGGGCGTGGCGTGGACGCCAGCATCGACGCGGTAGGCTTCGAAGCCAAGGGCAGCACGGTGGAGACGGTGATGGCCACGCTGAAGCTGGAAGGCAGCAGCGGCACGGCGCTGCGCCAGTGCATCGCCGCCACCCGCCGCGGTGGCACGGTCAGCGTGCCGGGCGTGTATGCCGGCTTCATCCACGGCTTCCTGTTCGGCGATGCCTTCGACAAGGGGCTGAGCTTCAAGATGGGCCAGACCCATGTGCAGCGTTTCATGCCCGAACTGCTGGAGCACATCGGCGAGGGCCGGCTGCGGCCCAACGAGATCATCACCCACCGCCTGAGCCTGGCCGAGGCGGCGCAGGGGTATTCGATCTTCGACAAGAAGGAGCAGGACTGCCGCAAGGTGATCCTGACGCCGTGACCGTGGTGTGGCCGGGTGGCCCCATGGCGGGTCGCCCGGCTCGCGCCTGAAGGTGTCGGAACGGGCGTAAAGCATGGTGCGTTGCACAACCTGCGAGGCGATCCTGCGCCCCTGGGCATGGGCGTTCGGCCTGCCTGGCGCGAATGGGGGACATAGCGCCAACCGTCCGTCGCGAACAGGTGAAGATTTCACGCCTCCTTCACCTTGCTCCGATGTAGATGCGCCGCCCCGAGGCTCGGGATAAGTTTTTCCCGCCGTCGCCGTCAGGCGGCCACGCGGGAGTGGCCCGCCCGCTTCTTGTCAAGTGCGTGACAAGCTTTTTGACCACAAATCAATCACTTGGATGTTCCGGTGCGGTGAGGGTGGCATCGGCGGCTTGTCCACAGGGGGTGTGGATGACTTCTGCATAAGGTTGTGGATAAGGCCGATGCCGGCCCGTGACACAACAGTGTCAAGAGGGGTGGCGAAAAATTGACCAGGCGATTTTTTACGGCCGCCAGTGGGCCGCACCTTGGGGCCTGTGCCGTGACCTCGCAGGGGGCATGTCCGGGTCGCGGTCGGGGCGTTGGCGACGGGCGCCGATCGCCTCGCGGTCGTATCGGTGCCTGTGCGGCACGGCAGTCCGGAGAACGCGCGGGCGCGACCATCAGGCGAGGGTGTGGCTGCCCCGGGGCGATGGCAGTGCCAGCGTGCCGAAGATCCTGGATCGCGACCAGCGTGTGGCCCCGGGTTCCGCGTGAAGCCGGCGCCCTGCCAGCTTTCCTGGCATCGCCATGGCGCCAGCCCTGCGGCGCCATGGCGGAAACCGCTGCCCTGCTCAGGCCAGCAGGCGCAGCTTCGGCTCGCGGCTCCACTGCCGGGTCTTGGCCGCGGTCACGAAGCCCTTGTTGTCGCTGGCCTCGACCACCCCGGCATCCTTCTGCACATTGCCGGCCTTCAGCAGCGGCTGCGCGCCGGCGTCGGCGGCGATCGCCTTGAGGTGGGCGAAGGCGTTGCTGACGAAATCGATGGCCGCCGACTCCTTGCTCAGCCGCTTGCCGGCCTCGGCCGACAGCACCACCGCCACCGCGTCGAACACGAACGAGGGTGTGCCGGCCAGCTGGCCGTCGGCGGCCAGGCGCTTGCCGTCGCTGAGGACGGCGCCCCCTAGCTTGGGCGCGACGATCTTGACCGCCGCGCCGGCGTCGGTGGCGGCCTTGCGCAGGTCGCGCACCAGTTTCGCGTCCGAGCCCTCGTCGATCAGGATGCCGATCGCGCGGCCCTGCAGGGTCGGCTTCATGCGGCCGATGAGCTGCAGCGCTGGCGAGAGCGGCAGGTCCTGCGGCGCGACCGCGGCCGGCGGCGCCGGCGGCAGCGCGTCCAGGCCGAGGCCGTCGGCGACGCGCTGCGCCAGCTTGGGATCGACGTGGCGCAGGTGTCCGACCACCGCCTCGCGCACGTGCGCGGTGTCGACCTTGGACAGCTCGAACACCAGCGCCGAGGCCACGTGCGCCTGTTCCGGCTGCGTCTGGCTGCGGTAGAACATCCGCGCCTGGCTGTAGTGGTCGGCGAAGCTCTCGGCACGCACGCGGCCCTTGGCGCCGTCGTCGGGCTGGGTGCGGTGGCTGACGAAGCCGCGCGCGGTCTCGCGTGGGCTGTCGGCCTGCAGCGAGCTGGGTTCGTAGGCGACGCGGCCCTGGGGCACGCCCATCTGCATGTGGCCGTCGCGCTGCATGTTGGCGAACGGGCACTTCGGCGCGTTGATCGGCAACTGGTGGAAGTTCGGCCCGCCCAGGCGGCTGAGCTGGGTGTCCAGGTACGAGAACAGGCGGCCCTGCAGCAGCGGGTCGTTGGAGAAGTCGATGCCGGGCACGATGTTGGCCGGGCAGTACGCCACCTGTTCGGTTTCGGCGAAGAAGTTGTCCGGCCAGCGGTCCAGCACCATGCGCCCGACGATCTGCAGCGGCACCAGTTCCTCCGGGATCAGCTTGGTGGCGTCCAGGTGGTCGAACGGGAAGGCGTCGGCCTGTTCCTGGGTGAACAACTGCACGCCCAGTTCCCATTCCGGGAAGTCGCCGCGTTCGATCGCCTCGAACAGGTCGCGGCGGTGGAAGTCCGGGTCGGCGCCGGCCAGCTTCACCGCCTCGTCCCAGATCGTGGACTGCAGGCCGAGCTTCGGCCGCCAGTGGAACTTGACGAAGGTGCTGCGGCCTTCCGCGTCGAGCAGGCGGAAGCTGTGGATGCCGAAGCCTTCCATCATGCGCAGCGAGCGCGGGATTGTGCGGTCGCTCATCGCCCACATGATCATGTGCAGCGACTCGGGCATCAGCGAGACGAAGTCCCAGAACGTGTCGTGCGCGCTGGCCGCCTGCGGAAAGCCGCGGTCCGGCTCCATCTTCACCGCGTGGATCAGGTCGGGGAACTTCAGCGCGTCCTGGATGAAGAACACCGGGATGTTGTTGCCCACCAGGTCCCAGTTGCCTTCCTTGGTGTAGAACTTGACCGCGAAGCCGCGCACGTCGCGCGGCGTGTCCACCGAGCCGGCGCCGCCGGCGACGGTGGAGAAGCGGGTGAACACCGGCGTCTTCACTCCGACCTCGGTGAGCAGCGAAGCGGTGGTGTACTTGGCCAGCGACTTGGTCAGTTCGAAGTAGCCATGTGCGGCGCTGCCGCGCGCGTGCACGATGCGTTCGGGAATGCGCTCATGATCGAAGTGGGTGATCTTCTCGCGCAGGATGAAGTCTTCCAGCAACGTCGGCCCGCGCGGCGTGGCACGCAGCGAGTTCTGGTTGTCGGCGACCGGAATGCCCTGGTTGGTGGTCAGCGGCGGATGCGTGCCGCCGGCCTGCTGGTGCAGTTCGTCGCCATGGCCGCGCTGGTCGGCGGGCGCGGCGGTGGAGGCGAGGGCAGTGGACGATGCGGAATCGCTGGGCGTGCGCTTGCGGCTGGCCATGGGAGATCGCTCCGGTGCGTGGCGGAAGAAGGCGTCGCGGTGGGGTGCCCGGTGCGTGAGGATGCGGGCGCGGCGGACGTCCCGATCCTGGGCGGCGCGGCGTGAACGAGCCGTGCAACGCGCCGCATCGCGCGCACTTGTCTACCTCGGTACGCGCATTGCGCACGCATAAAAAAACCCAGCCTCGCGCACGAGGCTGGGTCTCGGGTGCAGCGTCGAACGAGAACGCGGCTCAGACCACCGCGTCTTCCTTGTACGCATCCACCGGGATGCAAGCGCACATCACGTTCTTGTCGCCGTACACGTTGTCCACGCGCGCCACCGGCGGCCAGTACTTCTGCTGCTTCAGCGTCGGCAGCGGGAACGCGGCCAGCTCGCGCGGGTAGGCGTGGGTCCACTCGCTGGCGGTGACCTGCGCGGCGGTGTGCGGGGCGTGCTTGAGCGGATTGTCCTCGCGGTCCAGGCGGCCGTCCTCGATCGCGGCGATCTCTTCGCGAATCTGGATCATCGCGTCGATGAAACGGTCCAGCTCGTGCTGCGATTCGCTCTCGGTCGGCTCCACCATCAGCGTGCCGGCGACCGGGAAGCTCAGCGTCGGCGCGTGGAAGCCGAAGTCGATCAGGCGCTTGGCGATGTCCTCGGCGCCGATGCCGCTGGTCTTCTCCAGCGGGCGCACGTCGAGGATGCACTCGTGCGCGACCAGGCCATTGCGGCCGGTGTACAGCGTCTTGTAGTAGGGCGCCAGGCGCTTGGCGATGTAGTTGGCGTTGAGCAGTGCCACCTGGGTGGCCTTGCGCAGCCCGCTGTTGCCCATCATGGTGATGTACATCCAGCTGATCGGCAGGATCGAGGCCGAGCCGAAGCTGGCGGCGCTGACCATGCCGACCTCGCCGTCGCCGCCCAGGGTCTTGGGCAGGTACGGCGCCAGATGCGCCTTCACCGCGCAAGGGCCGACGCCGGGGCCGCCGCCGCCGTGCGGGATGCAGAAGGTCTTGTGCAGGTTCAGGTGCGACACGTCCGAGCCCCACTTGCCGGGCTTGGCCAGGCCGACCAGCGCGTTCATGTTGGCGCCGTCGGTGTAGACCTGGCCGCCGTGCGCGTGCACCGCTTCGCAGATGGCCACCACGTCTTCCTCGAACACGCCGTGGGTGGACGGGTAGGTGATCATCAGCGCGGCCAGGCGGTCCGAATACTTCTCGGCCTTGGCGCGGATGTCGGCGACGTCGACGTTGCCGTTGCCGTCGCACTTGGTCACCACCACGGTCATGCCGCACATCTGCGCCGAGGCCGGGTTGGTGCCGTGCGCGGATTCGGGGATCAGGCAGATGTCGCGATGGCCTTCGCCGCGCGCGCGGTGGTAGGCGCGGATCGCCAGCAGGCCGGCGTACTCGCCCTGCGCGCCGGAGTTGGGCTGCAGGCTGACCGCGTCGTAGCCGGTGCACTCGACCAGCATCGCTTCCAGCTCGTCGATCAGCTGCTTGTAGCCGACGCTCTGCTCGGCCGGGGCCAGCGGATGGATCGCGCCGAACTGCGGCCAGGTCACCGGGATCATCTCGGCGGTGGCGTTGAGCTTCATGGTGCAGCTGCCCAGCGGGATCATGGTGCGATCCATCGCCAGGTCCTTGTCGGCCAGCGCGCGCATGTAGCGCAGCAGTTCGTGCTCGCTGTGGTGGGTGTTGAACACCGGGTGCTGCAGGAACGCGCTGTGCCGCAGCAGCTGCGGCGGCAGCGCATCGGCGGTGGCGGCGTCGAGCGCGTCCACGTCGGCCTGCGCGCCGAACAGCTGCGCCAGCGCGACCACGTCGGCGCGGGTGGCGGTCTCGTCCAGGCTGATGCCCAGCGACGCGCTGTCGATCGCGCGCAGGTTGATGCCGGCCGCACGCGCCTTGGCGTGGATGGCCTCGGCATCGACGCCGGTGACGTGCAGGGTGTCGAAGAAGCGCTCGCCGACGGCGACGCCTGCACCGCGCAGCGCGGCGGCGAGGATCGCGGCCAGGCGGTGGGTGCGGCGGGCGATGCGCACCAGGCCCTCGGGGCCGTGGTACACCGCGTACATCGAGGCCATCACCGCCAGCAGCACCTGCGCGGTGCAGATGTTGGAGGTGGCCTTCTCGCGGCGGATGTGCTGCTCGCGGGTCTGCAGGGTGAGGCGGTAGGAGGGGTTGCCGGCGGCGTCGATCGACACCCCGATCAGGCGGCCCGGCATCGAACGCTTGTAGGCGTCGCGGCAGGCCATGAACGCGGCGTGCGGGCCGCCGAAGCCGAACGGCACGCCGAAGCGCTGCGAATTGCCGACCACGATGTCCGCGCCCCATTCGCCGGGGGCGGCGATCAGGGTCAGCGCGAGCAGGTCGGTGGCGACGGCGACCAGGCCGCCTTGCGCGTGCACCGCGTCGGCCAGTGCCTTGTGGTCGCCGATGTGACCGAAACTATCAGGGTATTGCAGCAGCACGCCGAAGCACTCGGCCTGCAGCGCTTCCTCCGGCGTGCCCACGCGCAGCACGATGCCCAGCGGCTCGGCGCGGGTGCGCAGCAGTTCCAGGGTCTGCGGGTGCACCGCGTCGTGCACGAAGAAGGTGTCGGACCTGGACTTGGCCGAGCGCTTGGCCAGGGTCATCGCCTCGGCCGCGGCGGTGGCTTCGTCCAGCAGCGAGGCGTTGGCGATTTCCATGCCGGTGAGGTCGGCGCACATGGTCTGGAAGTTGATCAGCGCTTCCATGCGGCCCTGCGAGATCTCCGCCTGGTACGGGGTGTAGGCGGTGTACCAGGCCGGGTTCTCGAGGATGTTGCGCAGGATGACCTTCGGCGTGTGGGTGCCGTAGTAGCCCTGGCCGATGAAGCTGCGGAACACGGTGTTCTTGTCGGCGATGGCGCGGATCTTGGCCAGCGCCTCCTCCTCGGTGATGGCGTCGGGCAACGCCAGCGCGGCGGGCGACTTGATGTTGCCAGGCACGATGGCGTCGGTCATCGCCTCCAGCGAGTCGTGGCCGACGGTGCGCAGCATGTGCGCGATCTCGGCGTCGTTCGGGCCGATGTGGCGCTCGATGAAGGCGCAGTGGTGTTCGAGGTCGCGCAGCGAAGAGGTGTGAGACATGGCAGTCGTCCGGCTGAGGAAGGCACGAGGAGGCGGGGACGCGCGCTAGGCCGTCGTCGGGCCGCAGCGGCGGGCACGATCGACGGGAAGCACGCGTCTTCCCAATGCCCCTCTGTCCTTTTGCCTGAGAGTTTGGAAGCGGCGGCTGGCGCTGCGCTTCGTGCCCCTTCGGCGCCGGGTTTGACCGGTCTCTCCAGAGTCTTGGTGCGGGTGGTATCGGGCCTGAGCGATTACGGGCGTTTGCGCCTTCGGCAGCGGGTCGCCCCGCTTCTCCCACCTTGCTGCGCAGCGATTATAACGTGGCCGGCGGCGCCCACGGCGGGCCGCGCGCGCCCACGCCAGCCTGAATGGGCAAGCCGCGGCGGATGCGCGCCTGCGGCCGCAGCGCGTATCATGGCCGCACTCCCTTTTCTCGCGCCCGTCCATGCCGGACGGCGTCGCCGCGCGTGCGCCCGTCCTGCGGCCGCCGCGGCCGGCTTTCAGGATGATGTCCCCATGACGCTCCCGTCCGTGTCCACACGCCGCATGGCCCTGTTGCTGGCCGGGCTGGCGATGTTCGGTCCGTTCTCCATCGACACGATCTTCCCGGCGTTCCCGCAGCTTGCGCAGCGCCTGCATGCCGATCCGGTGGCGATCCAGCAGACGGTGAGCGTGTACCTGCTGGCCTACGCGCTGATGGGCCTGGCCCACGGGCCGCTGTCCGACGCGTTGGGACGGCGCCGGGTGATCGTGGCCGGGCTGGTCGTGTTCATCCTGGCCTCGGCCGGCTGCGCGCTGTCGCGCGACCTGCCGACCCTGCTGGTGTTCCGCGCGCTGCAGGGTGTGTCGGCCGGGGTCGGCATGATCGTCGGGCGGGCGGTGATCCGCGACCTGTTCCACGGCGACGATGCGCAGCGGCTGATGAGCCAGGTGTCGATGCTGTTCGGCATCGCCCCGGCGATCGCGCCGATCATCGGCGGCTGGATCCTGGGCAGCGGCCGCGGCTGGCCGACGATCTTCTGGTTCCTGGTCGGCTTCTCCTCGTTGCTGCTGGTCGCCACCCTGCGCTGGATGCCGGAGACCCATCCGCCGCAGGCGCGCACGCCGCTGGCGCCGCGCACGCTGCTGCGCGACTACATCGGCATCGCGCTCAATCCGCGCTTCCAGCGCCTGGCCGCGGCCGGCGCGTTCAATTTCGGCGGGGTGTTCCTCTACATCGCCTCGGCGCCGGTGTTCATGATCGACCTGCTGGGCAAGACCGAGCGCGACTTCGCCTGGCTGTTCCTGCCCACCATCGGCGGCATGACCCTGGGCGCGTTCCTGTCCGGGCGCATGGCCGGGCGGCTCGGGCCGATGCGCCAGGTGCGCTTCGGCTTCGTCTGCTGCGGCCTGTCGATGGCCGGCAACATCGCCTACACCGCGCTGGCGCCGGCCATCGCGCTGCCGTGGGCGGTGCTGCCGATCTTCTTCGCCGGCCTGGGCACCGCGCTGATCTTCCCGATCCTGGCGCTGGCGGTGCTGGACATGTATCCGCGCCAGCGCGGGCTGGCCTCCTCGCTGCAGGCCTTCACCCAGTTGATGGTCACCGTGCTGGTGGCCGGGGTGCTGTCGCCGCTGCTCAGCGGCCATGCCCTGCACCTGGCGCTGGGCTCGGGCGCGTTCTTCCTGCTCGGCTGGGGTTTCTGGCGCTGGGAGCGGCGCAGCGGCAAGCGCCTGCCGCGGCCGGATGCGCAGGTGCCGCGGCTGGAACCGGCCGACCCGCTGTGAGCAGCGCCGCGGTTGGGCTATCGTCGTCGGGTCATCGTTGAGGAAACCGCATGTCCATCCAGTCCAAGCAGCGCCGCGACCTGCGCAAGAAGCTGGCCGAGCGCCTGCGCCACCGCGCCGAGGGCGCCGCGCCGGCCGCGCCCATCGAACCGCATGCGGAACTGCGCGACCAGCAGCGCACCTTGCTGGCCGGCATCGTGCGCCGCGACGGCGAGTGGGTGCTGGGCATGGACGGGCGCATCGCCGGGCAGAGCGAGAGCGCCGCGCAGGTGCTGTCGCTGATCATGCAGGCGGCGGAGCTGCACGAGCGCGCCGGCACGCCGGTGCGGCTGATGTACTCGGACGCGCTGAAGGATGCGGCGCAGGCCGATGCGCAGGCGCAGGGCCTGAGCTTCGAGGAGTTCAAGACGCGCCACGCCCAGGTCATGCGTCGCGACGATGGCGCGGCGGCTCCGGCCTGAGGCCATGGGCCAGAGCGCGGGCCAGGCTGCGCAGGAGGCCGTGTCGCTGGCGCGGGTACGGCGCCGCGACGGCATCGCGCTGATCCAGGCGCACCGCGCCAGCGTCGCCCTGCATCACCCGTGGACCTATCCGTTCACCGACGTGCCCGGCTTCGAGGCCTGGTACGCGCAGACCCTGGACGGCAGCAACATCGCCCTGCTGGCGCGCGAACGCAGCAGCGGCGCGCTCGCCGGCCTGTTCACCTTCAGCCAGGTGGTCGGCGGCTGCTTCCAGAGTGCGTATCTCGGCTACCACGCCATGGCCGGCTGCGAGGGCCGCGGGCTGATGACGCATGCGCTGCGCCTCTGCGTGGCCTACGCCTTCGCCGAACTGGGCCTGCACCGGGTGGAAGCCAACATCCAGCCGGACAACACCCGCTCGCTGGCGCTGGCGCAGCGCGCCGGCTTCCGCCGCGAAGGCTATTCGCCACGCTACCTGCGCATCGGTGGGGTCTGGCGCGACCACGAGCGCTGGGCGCGGCTCGCCGACGACTGAGCTGGCGCACTGCGGTCGGCCTGGGCGGGCCGGCGCGGACCTGGCTGCGCAAAACGGACGGTGACAGCGTCGCTGGCTGGCTCGGGACATGCCGCGACGAAATGTCGGAGTTTTCCTACCCCGATCGGCGAAACCATTGGCGTGCCTGGCTTCGCTGAATGTGCTTCCCTACGGGGCCGCATGGAACGGTGGAAATGGAATGCACATCATGCAAGAGTCCGCCGCACCCTGCCTCATCTGCTCATAAAGGACTATGGCCGCAGCAGGTTCCCCAATCCGACCATTCAGTGGCTCCGCTGCTGCCGCCGACGGCTGTCCGTCGGCCTCTGCCGCCCACGCACAGCAGATGGAAACCGTCGCTGCGCCCTGTATCGCACGAGACCTGCCGAGATCGCCCATGACCCACTCCTCGACCCGTCGTCCCCGCTTGTCGCGCCTGTTCGCAGGTGTCGCGCTCGCCGCCTTCCTGGCTGCCGGACCCGCCAATGCCACCTGGATCGTCAACGACCCGATGTCGATGGCCAAGGCGTTGCAGGAATACGCCGAGCAGGCCAAACGCTGGGGCGAGACGATCAAGCAGTACCAGATGCAGTTGGAGCACTACCAGCAGCAGCTCATCAAGCTCCAGCGGCTGCAGTTCGGCGACTCCACCATGGCCGACAACTTTCCCGAGCGTCCCCAGGACTACGGGCTAGAGGATAGCTGCCCGGGCGCGAGCCAGAGCGGCATCGCCGGATTGATGAACCAGTTCAAGGCGCTGGCGCCGGACATGAACGGCAGCGCGGTCGACGAGCAGATGAAGGTCTGCGCGCGCATCGTGATGGCCAAGAACGCCCAGTACAACGAGACGGTGCGCATGCTCAAGCGCCTGATCCAGCGCAACGAGCAGTTCAAGCAGGTGCAGTCGCAGCGCGACGGCATCGGGACCAGCCAGGGCGCGCTGGCCGCCAACGACAACGAGGTGCGGCGCTTCGTGGCGCAGAACGCCATGGACCTGGATTACTGGCAGGCGCAGATGAAGGCCTACGACACCTACATCGTGGCGCTCAAGGACGACCAGTCGCGATTGGCGCGGCGGGCGCTGGATGGCAACAAGAACAACATCCTGGGGCAGGTGATCCAGGCGGGCGTGCTCGCTGGGGCGCTGTCCAAATGATGGCACCGGCAACTCCAACACAGCACGCGACATCGGGTAGGCACGCAGCATGAACGGATTCTTCGACACCGCCACGCATTGGATGCAGCCGTTGGCCGACGCCAATCTGGGCGACTTCCTGTTCTTCCGGTTGGTGAACAACTACTTCACCAACGAGATCGCCGAGTTCGGCCTTGAACTGATGCGCCGCGCGATGCATTGGGTGAGCGTGATCGCGTTGACGGCGACCACGTTCTGGATCCTGATCCAGGGCTACCGCATCGTCACCGGGCAGTCGCGCGAATCGGCGATGGCGACGATGGTCAAGGCGGCCAAGGTGGCGGTGATCCTGATGATCGCGTCGACCCTGGGTGCGAACGGCGCGGCGTTGCACAAGGCGATGACGGACAACCTGGACATGGAGATCCACGGGTTGTTCACCGGAGACGACACCAGCAGCGCGGCCGACTCGATCGACGATAACCTGAAGTACACCCAACTGGCCCTGTCCGCGCTCGACGCGGTGCGTGTGGACGCCAACGATCCCGAATCGATCGAGAAGAAGGGGCGCTCGATGCTGCTGGCCAGTTTCGGCACGGCCAGCCCGCCCATGGCGGCGGGCGCGATGTTGCTGCTGTTCAAGTTCACCATGGCATTCCTGGTGGGCATCGGCCCGATCTTCATCTTCTTCCTGATGTTCGACCAGACCAAGGACCTGTTCCGGAAGTGGCTGTTCTACGTGATCGGCACCCTGTTCTCGATGTCCATGCTGTCGGTGGTGTCGGCGATGGTCTTGAAGTTCACGGCCAAGGTGGCGGCGGCGTACTGGGCGATGAAGTTCATTCCGTTGGCCAACGCCGAAGGCCTGTCGTCCCAGGCGTTGCAGCAGGGCGGGATCGGGTTGCTGATGACGGTGCTGATCGTCACGGTGCCCACGATCGCGGCGGCGGTCTGGCAAGGCAACATGGGCACGTTCATGACCTACACGGCCTTCGGCCCTGCGACTGCGTCTTCGCCGGGGCCACAGGGGCAGCCGCCGGGGTCATATGTGCCACGGGAGCTGCCAAATGACAGATCGTTACCAGCCGGAGCGCTGAATACAGGGGCGGCAAGGGTGACTAGCAGCCAAAATGGGGCTCCTGACTTGAGCCAGCCGACAGGTTCACGTGGGCTCGCTGGATCAAGAGATAGCGGTATAAGCTGAAGAAGAGAGGTCTACAATGAAAGTGGATTTTATTAGGTGGGCCGGAGTTTTGCTGATGGCATTTTCTCTTGATGTCAGTGCAGAGGGGGGCTGTCCCGTGGGACAGTATCCTGTCGGGGGGCAAGGCGCAGTTGGATGTGCTCCGATTCCTCAAGCTCAGCCCACAGAGCAACAGGCTCCGAGACCCCTTGGTAGGTGGATCAGGACCTGGGGAGCGATAGCGATGGGTTCGGTGGGGCTTGAGCGAAACTACGGCGTGTCTACAGGCAAGCTATCGAAATCAGAAGCCGAAGAAGATGCTATGGCCCGCTGTGCCAAGCATGGCGAGAAAGACTGTCAGATCGGGCTGGCGTACTTCAATCAGTGCGCGGCAATCGGAGAGCCGCAGATTGCCGGAAAACCAAATCTAATGGGAACGGTGAATTTTAATGGGGCCGAGTCGATAGAGAAGGCTGTGGCACTTGCGCAAGCGGCGTGCGAGAAAAGTAATCCCGATAATCGATGCAAGGTTATCTATAAAGCTTGTACAAAGCAAATTTTCGAGAAATTTTGATTGCGCTATTGCCATGCATAGAAATGGTGGCCGTCTGGGTCGGACTTGGAATCATGGCCTGGGAGGCTTCTTGATTTAAATTCGATGTAAAAATGCCTGGGGTGCGAATTTTATTATTTTTGCATTGCTGTGCGTTTCTGCCTTTGTGACTGCTGAAGGAAATTGTCCTTCCGGGCAATACTACTACCGGTGGCCAGGTCGCGCAGAAGGGTGGTCAGCCAGGGTCTTCCGATAGGCTGATGTGAAAGAGAGACCAATGCAGTTCAAATTCCTACTGCTGTGCGTTTTGATGGCTGCCGCCCATTTCACCCATGCGGAAGGCGGATGTCCCCCCGACCAGTATCCAATCGGAGGCCAGGGCGTTGCCGGTTGCGCTCCGATACCACAGAGCCAAGCGGCCCCGCAGGAGGCTCCCCGGCCGACCGGCTATTGGGTCAAGACCTGGGGGGCCATTGCCATGGGGCCTGGTGATGGCTGGAACAGCTTTGGGGTGACGACAGGCAAGGCATCGAAATCCGAAGCGGAGGCTGACGCGCTGAAGCGCTGCGTTTCCAATGGAGTCAAGGACTGCCGAATTGGCCTTTCTTACCGGAACCAGTGCGCCGCCGTCGCGGAGCCACAAATTGGCGGGAAGTCGTATCTCGACGGCCTGACTAACTTCGTCGCGGCTGGCAGCGAGGAAGCAGCCGGCGATGTCGCTGTGCAGCGTTGCGAGCAAGACAATCGCGCGGTCACCGGCATGCAATGCAAGGTCATCTACACCGCATGTTCAAAGGCGGTTTTCAAGAGCTATTGATGCCTGGCCTCAAGCGGGTCTGGAAGATTGGCAGCCCATCAAGGAGAAAGGGTCGTGAAGAAGCGTGGATTGTTTACCTTGGCGTTGCTGTCAGTGATGGCCTTGCCCTCGTCGGCGCAGACCGACGGCTACTACGAGTTCATTCCGTACTACAACAACGATCCCTTCCTCTTCTGCACGATCGGCGTGCCCAGCGACTGCTGGGCGCCGATCAATCCCGCCACGGGCGCGTTCACCGTCACCAATCCTTACTGCTACAACGCGTACTCGTCCGCGATGTATGCGCGTGTCTGCCCCCATGCATTCACGAGCGGGAAGATGGGGTCAGCGGCGGCGACACCGCGCTCTTCCGTGGTACGGGATAGCGCTGCCGTTCCCTGACTTGGTCGATGCAGGAGCCGTGACATGTCCCACATGCTGTGGTCGAAGGAGTGGCAGATTTGCGTGCGGCGCACGTGTGCGCTGCTGACCACGGCGCTGCTTGCACTGCTGCTCACTGCCGGGATGGCCGCGCTGGCCTATCGTCATACGGGCGGTGCGGCGCTGCTGATGGCCCAGGTACTGGCGGTGTTGGGCGCTCTGCTGCAACTGGGCATGGTGGGCATGCTGGCGCTGCTGGTCGTGCGCGCGTCGCGCGCCTGGTGGCGCCTGCGCTCCGGTGGCAAGCGCACGGTGCAGTCCAGGCAGTTGTGCCATGCCATCCTGCAGGTAGCCGCGATGACCTTGCTCATGTGGTTGTCGGCGCTGGCGGCCGTTGCGCTGCCTGGTTCCCTGCCGCTCTTCATCCGTGTGCCGGAGCTGGGCCTGTCGCTGCCGATCTTGATCGCCTTGCTGCTCATGCAACGCCTGCACGTGCGCCATGGCTGCCGCCGGCTCACCGACGCCCTTGCCGCCGCCGAGCATGCCGCGCGGCGCACCCTCGTGGCCTGAGGCCCTTTCCGTGAACGCCAAGATCCTTTGCGCTTTTTCCCTTCTGCTTTTGTTGACAGGATGCAACCCGATGAACACTGCCTCGGAGAATGCCGCCAATCCTCATGTCGACGCCCATGGTGACCCGGTGTACCGCAAGAATCCGCATCCGACGCAGGCGTATCGGATCACGATGACGATCGAGGGGGCGCCGGGACCGTTCGGATACGTGTCAGGTACGGCTTTCTACGACATGATCAATCATGAGCAATGCACGCCTATCGAACCAATCGAGGGGGTGTGGAGCAAGTCTGGCGAAAGTGGCATACCGATCGACTTCAAGAAAGTCGATGAAAGTACGTACGTCGGAACGGTCTACGCGGATGGCATGGTCGATGAAAACTATTACGGCAAAGGAGTATGCAGGTTCGCGCTGAGTGGTGTGGGCGTGACGCTGAGAGCGACTGGCAACCGGGTCGAAACCCGCTTTCAACCTGCGCTTTTCAAGGGCGAGGTCGAGAAGGCTGCTTCTATCGCGACGTACTTCTGGAAAGGCGGCTATCCACGCGACCAGATGGAAAATTACCCGGATTCGGGTCATCGCGATCCAGAGAAGTTCAAGCAGGAACTGCGGCGCGCATTGTTCAAGATCACGTTGTCTTCCACTAAGGAAGCGCCATGAATCTGGCAAGTCAACAGTACGCTTCTCTCGCGGATGACGTGTATAGAACACCGCGCGAGACAGGAGAGGACAGCAAGCCGGTCGTTATCGGTGGGGTGGCTTACAAGCGACCTGAGTACGTTGATCGCCCGTCCGGCTACCAAGGCATGCTCTACCAACGGCTGGATACGGGTGACTTGGTCGTTGCGCACCGCGGGACGGAATTCGATCGGCAACCGCTGCTTGACGGGCTCGGAGCTGATGGCGGGATGGTGGCAACTCGCCACAACGCGCAGGTGGCTGATGCGATCCAGTTCACCAAGCACGCGCTGGAGCTGGCTGAAAGCCAGGCGCAGCGAGATGGGCATAAGCCGGCCGTCACGGTCACCGGCCACTCCCTGGGCGGGGCTTTGGCCGAGGTCACGGCCCACCACTTCGGCCTGAAGGGCGAAACCTTCAACGCCTACGGCGCGGTCAGCCTGGATCGACGCATCCCCGAAGGCGGCGCCGACGTCGTCAACCACGTCATGGCCGGCGACCCGGTCAGCGCGGCCAGCCGGCACTACGGCCAGGTCCGCATCTACGCCACGCCCGAGGAAGTCGCCACGCTGCAGCGCGCCGGCTACGACAACAGCAGGGGCGGCTGGGATGCGCGCAATCCCTTCAACGCGGTCGGCGGGTTGATCGTCGAGTCGCACCGCATGCACAACTTCCTGCCGGTGGATGGCAACGGGCGGCCCGACCGGTCCGTGCTGGAAGATCCGGCGGCGCAGCAGCGCGCCGCGCAGTACGCGCCGATGATCGGCAGGTACCGCGAGGATGTCGAATCCATGCGCATCGGCACCACGCTTCTGGCGCGCGGCGTGCGCGGGCTGGCCGGTGACGCCGTCGACGAACTGCGCGGGCCGTTGCCGCCGGGCGAAGGCCGGCAGGGCATCGGTGCGCCGGAATGGTCGGAGCACATGCGGCGGCTGCATCTGCCGAAGCAGGACGCCCACGCGCCACAGGGTTGGCACGTGCCGCTGAAGGTGCCTGAGCAGGAGGCGGCGGTGCGGGACGGAGACCCGCTGTTTCGTGCCATCAAGGAGCGATTCCCGGCCGCCACGCCGGATGCGACGCTGAGGCATGCCGCGGCGCAGGCACAGCGCGACGGCATGACGCGACCCGAGCAGATCAAACACGTCATGGTCGATGGCGGCAACGCCTGGATCGAAGGGTATACGCCGGGGTTCCGGGTGAAGGTCGATCTCTCTGCGGTGCCATCGCGACCCGAAGAGGCGATCGCCTCACCCGCCAAGGACGGGGCGGCGCTCGCTTTGCCGCAGGCCGACAGCGAGGCGCAGCACGTGTCTGCACGGACGCGATGAGCACTTCAGGCATGTCGCGGCTTCTTTCCCCGCCTGACTGATCCGCACGCCGCGTATCTCCTCTGCGCGCTGACCTGCACTGTCTGTCCTGACGACTGCGCTTCGGCGTTGCGGCCGCCGCGCCGCGTCAACCTTGCTTCTGCGCCGGGACTGCAGTGGGTTGCGCTGCGGCAGATGCGGCCTCCCACCCGCACATCCGCCCCTGGTTCTGTTGCTTGAGCCACTCCTGCATCGGCGCGAAGTATTCCAGCAGCGGGCCGGCGTCGATGCGCTCGCTGCCGGTCAGTTCCTTGAGCGTGGCTTGCCATGGCTGGCTGGCGCCGCGCTGCAGCATCGACCAGAACTTCTGCCCGGCTTCCTTGTTGCCGTAGAAGGTGCACTCGTACAGCGGGCCCTTGTAGCCGGCGGCGTCGCACAGGCTCTTGTAGAACTGGAACTGCAGGATGTGCGAGAGGAAGTAGCGGGTGTAGGGGGTGTTGGCCGGCACGTGGTACTTGGCGCCGGGGTCGAAGAAGTCCTCGCCGCGCGGTGTCGCCGGCGCCACGCCCTGGTACTTGGCCTTCAGCTCCCACCAGGCCTGGTTGTAGCGGTCCGGGGCGATCGAGCCGTCGAACACGCCCCAGCGCCAGCGGTCGATCATCAGCCCGAACGGCAGGAACGCGACCTTGCTCAACGCCATGCGCATCTGCGCGTTGATCAGCGCCTCGCGGCCGACCTGCGGTGCGTCGACCAGGCCGATCGAATGCAGGTACTGCGGGGTCATCGCCAGCACCACGGTGTCGCCGATGGCTTCGTGGAAGCCGTCGTTGGCACCCGCCTGGAACAGCGGCGGCAGCGGGTTGTAGGCCAGGTCGTAATAGACATGGCCGAGTTCGTGGTAGATGGTGGTGAAGTCCTCTTCGTTCGGCTTGACGCACATCTTGGTGCGCACGTCGCCGGCCATGTCCATGTCCCAGGCGCTGGCGTGGCAGACCACGTCGCGGTCCAGCGGCTTGATGAACTGGCTGCGCGTCCAGTAGCTGTCGGGCAGCTTGGGCATCGCCAGCGAGGTGTAGAAGTCCTGCGCGCGCTCGGTCATCTGCCGTGCGCTGAGCAACTGCGCCTCGCGCTGGGCCATGAACCGCGCTTCCGGCGAGGTGTCGCCATTGCGCCGCGCCAGCGCCGCGCTCAGGTTGCCCTGGTACTGCCGCTCCAGCGCGTCGGTGATGTCGAGGCTGCCGGCGCCGGGGTAGGGCTGCAGCAGGTCCCACAGGTTGCTCCAGTCCTGCTGCCACATGTTGCCCATCAGGTGCGCCGGCAGCAGGCCGCCGGCCAGTTCGCCCTTGTCCTTGCCGTACTCGGCGTCGAGCTTGCCGCGCGCGTAGCAGTGCAGTTGTTCGTACAGCGGCTTGACCTGGGTCCACAGCCGGTCGGTCTCGGCGGCGAGCTGTGCCGGCGGCATGTCGTAGCCGCTGCGCCACAGTGCGCCGGTGTCGGCGTAGCCCATGTCGCGCGCGCCTTCGTTGACCAGTTCGACGAAGCGCTGGTAGTCCTTGCGCATCGGTTGCACGGCGGCGTGCCAGCCCTGCCAGGCATCCAGTTGCTGGTCGTAGTCGCGGCTGCGGCGCAGCACGTCCTCCAGTTCGCCCAACTGCCGGCAACGGCGCGCATCGCCCTCGCCGGTGCAGTAGGACGCGGCACCGTAGGCGCCCTCCATCTTCGTCGCCAGCGCGGCCAGTTCGCCCAGCCGCGCCGGATCGCGCGGCGCCGGCATCGCGGTCATCTGCTGCAGCAGATGCAGCTCGCGGGCGCTGTCGGCCGACATCGGCTTGCCGTCGTAGCGCCGGGCCTGCGCGATCCAGCCGTTGAGCGTGGTCAGCCAGCGCGCGTTGGCCCTGGCCGCCAGTCGCTCGCTGTCGCCGTTGATGTAGGTCGCCGACAGCCACTGCGCCGCGGTCAGTTCCGGCAGCAGCGCGCGGTACTCCTCGTTGATGCGGGCGACGAACTGGTCGGCGCTCTCGCCCTGGGGCTGGGCCGCGGCGGGGGCGGCGGTCTCGGCCGCGGGTTCCTTGCGGCAGGCGGACAGCGTCAGCAGGCTCGCGCCGAGGCACAGCGCGAGCAGCGGAGAGCGATGGGTCACGGCGAATCCTTGCAGGGCGATTGCCCGGAAGGCTAGTGGCCCGCCCGCACCGCCGCAAGTTCGGGCGGCGCGCTCTGGGGCGCGCCGCCGCGTCCGCTTACGCCACGACCGCGCGTGGGCCGGCGGTCATTGCGGCTTGGCGCACTGCGCGAATAGGTCGCGCGCATGGTCGTAGACGCCGGTCCTGACCTGCATCAGGCCCAGCACCGACGGGAACAGGTTGTCCTGGTCGGCGTAGCGGCGCGAGCGCGCCTGCAGGCAGGCCAGGTCCAGGCCGCGCGCGCTGGCGAAGCCGGGCGAGAACCACATCACCATCGGCACGTGGGTCTGCTCCTGCGGCGCGATCGCGTAGGGCACGCCATGCAGGTACAGGCCCTTCTCGCCCAGCGACTCGCCGTGGTCGGAGAGGTAGATCATCGCGGTGTCGTAGTCGGGCATCGCCTGCAGCGCGTCGATGGTGCGCGCCAGCAGGTGGTCGGTGTACAGCAGCGAATTGTCGTAGGCGTTGGTGATCAGTTCGCGGCTGCAGTTGCCCAGGTCGGCGGTGTCGCAGGTCGGGGTGAAGCGGCGGAACGCGGCCGGGTAGCGCTCGAAGTAGCTGGGGCCGTGGCTGCCGAGCTGGTGCAGCACCACCACGCGGTCGCCGGGCTTGGCGCGCACCTGCGCCGCCAGGTCCTGCAGCAGGATCTCGTCCATGCAGCGTCCGTCCTTGCACAACTGCGGATCCTTGGCGTCGTCCAGGTGCTGGATCTGCAGGCCGTCGCACACGCCCTTGCAGCCGGACTGGTTGTCGCGCCACAGCGTGCTGATGCCGGCGTGCTCGAGCACGTGCAGCAGCGACTGGTGCTTGCGGATGTTGCTCTCGTTGTAGTCGTGGCGGCCGAACGGCGAGAACATGCACGGCACCGACACCTCGGTGCTGGTGCCGCAGGAGTGCATGTCGGGGAAGTTGATCACGTCGCGCTTGGCCAGCTCCGGCGTGGTCTGCCGCGCATAGCCGTTGAGGCCCCAGTTCTGCGCGCGGGCGGTTTCGCCCAGCACCACCACCAGCAGCCGCGGCTTGCTGCCCGGCGCACGCGCGGTGGCCTTGGCGTCGTGCTCCAGCGGCAGCTTCGGCGCCTTGCGCGTGGGGCTGTCGGACTTGAAGTTCTGCCGCAGCGCGACCAGGTAATTGATCGGCGTGGCCAGGTAGCGGATCTCGCGATGGTTGCGCATCATCGCCGACAGGTCCTGGAACGACAGCATCGCGGCGACGCCGCCCAGCGCCAGCATGCCGATCAGGAAGCCGACGCGGATCGCCAGCGCCTTCAGCGGCGAACGCCGGATCAGCCGCACCCGCCACAGCACCAGGATCGGCAGCGCCGCGTAGAACAGCAGCGGCGCGATCAGCGCCGGGGTCATCAGCTCGCGCGATTCCTTGTGGTCGGTGGCCAGCACGTTGCGCAGCATGTCCGCGTCCAGGTAGACGCTGTAGCTGTTCATGTAGTGCGCGGCGAACGCGGTGGTGATCAGCAGCACCGTCAGCACCGGCTTGGCGATGCCGCGCCACAGCAGCAGGCCCAGCAGCAGGCCGTGCACCGCCAGTAGCAGCAGGAACAGCGACAGCGCCAGCTTCACGTCGCCGCCGTGGCCGCTCATCGCGCTGCGCCAGAACATGCCGTTGCAGGCCAGGGCGAAGAACGCGCTGGCCGCCAGCGCCAGCATCTCGTTGCTCAACTGCGGGCGCCAGGCCCACCAGCGGGCGCGGGAGGCGGTGGACGGCGAGGGCGGGGCGACGGAATGGCTCATGCGGCTGAATCGTTGGTAGTGGAAGGGCGTCGATCGGCCTGCGACAGGGTCGCGCGCGGCCACAGCATCGCCCGGTACAGGCCCAGTGCCACGCCCCAGCACAGGGCCAGCGTCCACAGGTCGTGCGACATGAAATGCGCGCCGCGCAGCTGTTGGCCGAGACCGAACAGCAGGCCTCCCCCGAGGCCGATCGCCAGCGCTGGCCAACGCCAGGCCGGCTTGAGCGCCAGCGCGACGAAGTACAGCCCCACCCAGGCATAGCCGGCACTGGAATGACCGGCGGGGAAGCATACCCCGCGCGGCATGCCCGCCGGGCGTGTCTCGAACAGGCCCACGAAGATCCGCTCGCCGCCATAGCGGACCAGGTCCCAGGGGCAGTCCATGTGGGTCACCGACTTCAGCAGCGACACCACGCCGGTGCTCAGCGCCACCGTCAGCAGCAGGTACAGCAGCGGCAGCCGGTAGCGGCGGGCATCCGGACGGCGCCAGGCCCACACCGCCAGCGCGGCGGTCACCGCCCATGCCGCCGCGCTCAGCATCTTGCCGTCGTGGTGGATCAGGCTACGGGTCAGCGCCGCATCCTTCAGCGCCCACTGCCCGCCTTCCCAGCGATACAGCAGGTCGGCGATCCAGAAATCCCCGCCCAGGCCCATCAGCACGCCACTGGCCAGCAGCACCAGGACCAGCGGCACCCAGAGGTGGGACAGATAGAAGTGTCGGCGTGCGCCGAGGTGGGGCGCCGCCGCAGCGGACAATCGCAGGGGCGTACTGAACATGGTCGACGAAGGCGGCCAGGGACGGCGGGAAAGTGGGGGCATGGTCGGGTTGCGGGTGTCGGATAGCTGTCGGAACTGCGGGTGAGAGGGCCGAGGCTTCAGCGAAGGTTGCGCACGGCCGCACTGATGCAAGCGCCGGGCCACGCGTGCCGGTGGCCGGCGCGGAAGGCAGCCTGACGGCGCCGTGTTGGGATCCTTTCCAGGTTTTATTGAGATTCGATCAAGGCGCGCGGCCGTTCTGACGGCGTTCCGACACGCTTCCGCTAGCATGGGCAGGTCCGTCCCCCGAATTCGAGCGCGCCCATGCGGCTGCTGGTCATAGAAGACAACCGGAACCTGGTCGCCAACCTGTTCGACTACTTCGAAGTGCGCGGCCACACCCTGGACGCGGCGCCCGATGGCGTGACCGGCCTGCACCTGGCCACCACCCAGCGCTACGATGCGCTGATCCTGGACTGGATGCTGCCGCGCCTGGACGGGCAGCAGGTGCTGCGTGCGCTGCGCGAGGAACACCATGCCGACGTGCCGGTGATCATGCTGACCGCGCGCGACGAGCTGCCGGACAAGATCGCCGGCTTCCGCGCCGGCGCCGACGACTATCTGACCAAGCCGTTCGCGCTGCCGGAACTGGAAGTGCGGCTGGAGGCGCTGCTGGTGCGCGCCAGCGGCCGCGGCCGCAGCAAGCTGCTGCGCGTGGGCGACCTGCAGCTGGACCTGTCCACGCTGGAAGTGACCCGCGGCGGACGCACCCTGCATCTGTACCCGGCCTGTCGCAAGCTGCTGGAGGTGCTGATGCAGGCCAGCCCGGCCGCGGTCACCCGCGATCGCCTGGAGCAGGCGTTGTGGGGCGACGAGCCGCCGGACGGGGACATGCTGCGTTCGCACATCTACGACCTGCGCCGCAGCGTCGATGGTCCGTTCGCGGCCAAGCTGATCCACACCCTGCCGCGCATCGGCTACCGCCTGGCGGTGGTCGGCCCTCACGAGGGCGAGCATGCCGACTAGGGCCGGGCTGCGGCAGCGGCTGACCCTGTGGCTGGTGGGCTACGCGGCGCTGCTGTCGCTGGCGGTGTTCGTGCATGGCTACATCGTCAACGACCAGGCCGAGCAGCTCACCTGGCGCTCGTTGCTGACTTCCGAACTGGACCACTTCCTGGCGCGCAGCGCGGCCGACCCGGACTATCGCTGGATCGACACCCGCACCGTGAGCCTGTACGGCGACGAGGGTGGCGCACCGCTGCCGCCGGCAGTGACGGCGCTGGGTCCGGGCCTGCACGACGAAGTGCAACTGGAAGGCAGCGAGAAGGTGGTGCTGGTGCAGGACGTGCGTGGCCGTCGCCTGGCGCTGGCGCTGGACATCACCGAACTGCACGACCACGAGGACAACCTGGCGCTGTGGATGCTGGTATCCAACGCGGTGGCGGTGCTGCTGCTCGGCGCGCTGGTGGCCTGGGGCATGGGCCGGGTGGTGCAGCCGCTGATCGACATGGCCCAGCGCATCGGCAGCCTGCGCCCGGACCGGCCCGGGCAGCGCATCGAGGTGCATCCGCGCGCCAGCGCCGAGCAGGTGGTGATCGCCGAAGCGCTGAACGACTACCTGGCGCGCAACGACCTGTTCGTGGAGCGCGAGCGCGCCTTCATCGACAGCACCAGCCACGAACTGCGCACGCCGGTGGCGGTGATCGGCGGCGCCGCCGAGCTGGCGCTGGAGCAGCACGACGTACCGCCCAGCGTGCGCAACCAGTTGCTGCGCATCCGCCGTACCGCCAGCGGCGTCGGCCAACTCATCTCGCTGCTGCTGGTGCTGGCCAAGGATCCGGCGCGGATGGCGCGTGGCAGCGACCTGGTGCGGCTGGACCAGTTGCTGCCGGAGATCGTCGAGGACCACCGCCACCTGTGCGCGGACAAGCGCCTGGAGCTGGCCCTGGCGCCGATGCCGCCGTGCGAGGTGGAGACGCCGCTGGCGATCCTGCAGGTCGCCATCGGCAATCTGCTGCGCAACGCCATCGAGAACAGCGACAAGGGCCGGATCGAGATCACCATGCCGGCGCCGGGCGTGGTCTGCATCGACGATCCCGGCCACGGCATGAGTCCGGAAGAGATCAGCGCGATCTACATGCGCATGGCGCGCGGCGGCGGCAGCCGCGAGGGCAGCGGCATCGGCCTGGACCTGATCGCGCGGCTGTGCGAGCACCTGGGCTGGGCGCTGCACCTGGATTCGCTGGCCGGCAGCGGCACCCGCGCGACGCTGGACCTGAGCAGCGCGCTGAAGCGCCCCGGCGCGTCGCCGCCGTCGCCCGCGTCGTAAGGACGACGGGCTAGGCTTGCGCCGGCAGCAGCCCGCGTTGCGCCAGCCAGGCGCGCGCGTCGTCGGCGTCCTGTTCGAACCAGGCGCGGGTGGAGCCCAGCCGGTAGGTGTAGCCCCAGGCGTCCATGTCCGCCATCAGCCGCGCACGGCCCACGCCGGGCAGGGCGTCGGCCAGCACGATCTGCAGGTAGCAGGTGGCGTCTTCTTCTTCCACCGAGTCGGTGGCGTCGGTATGCACCTGCGCGCGCCGCTGCGGCGGCAGCACGATCAGGTGGCAGGCTTCGTGCAGCAGCGAATGCACCGGCGTGTCGTCGCGCACGTAGACGTCGCTGGCGATCACCCCCGCTTCCGGCTCGCCCCAGTAGCTGCCGGGAATGGCGGCGCCGTCGGCGACGCGGTGCAGGGTCAGCCCGTAGCCGGCCAGCAGTGCACGCGGCGCGTCCAGGCCGATCGCGCCCACGGTCAGTACCTGGGCGGCGGCAGCGGGAAGGGCGGCGTCGGTCTGCATCGTGTGGAGTTCGTTGGAGCGGAAAAGGCGCGGCGGGCGCGCCCGATCACGGCAGGCACAGCGCGTCGCGGCGCCGGCCCGGATCGACGCGTCAGCCGCGGCGGCTGCCACGGCCGACGCGCGGCCTCAGGGCGTCGGCCCTTCCGGCAGGGCGACGGAGATGTCGAGCACGTCGTGCTCGCCATCCTTGACCAGGTCCACCTTGACCGCGTCGGCGTCGATGTTGACGTACTTCTTGATCACTTCCAGCAGCTCGCGCTGCAGCAGCGGCAGGTAGTCCGGGCCGCCGCGCTGGCTGCGTTCCTGCGCGATGATGATCTGCAGGCGGTTCTTCGCGGTCTCGGCGGTGTTCTTCTTGGTCTTGAGGAAATCGAATAGTCCCATGCTCACCCTCCGAACAACTTGGTGAAGAAGCCCTTCTTCTCCACGGAGATGAAACGCATCGGACGTTCCTCGCCGAGGATGCGTGCCACGGCGTCCTCGTAGGCCTGGCCGGCCGGGGATTCGGCGTCCAGGATCACCGGCTCGCCCTTGTTGGAGGCGTTGAGCACGTCGCCGGATTCGGGGATCACGCCGATCGCCTTCAGGCCGAGCACTTCCTCCACGTCGCCGATGCTGAGCATCTCGCCGGTTTCCACGCGCGCCGGGCTGTAGCGGGTCAGCAGCAGGAACGCGGGCAGGCTCTTGCCGCTCTCGGCCTTGTGGGTCTTGGAGTCGAGCAGGCCGAGGATGCGGTCGGAGTCGCGCACCGAGGACACTTCCGGATTGACCACCACCACTGCGCGGTCGGCGAAGTACATCGCCAGGAACGCGCCCTTCTCGATGCCGGCCGGCGAATCGCAGACGATGTAGTCGAAGCCGTCGGCGGCCAGGTCCTTGAGCACCTTCTCCACGCCTTCCTGGGTCAGCGCGTCCTTGTCGCGGGTCTGCGAGGCGGCCAGCACGAACAGGTTGTCGAAGCGCTTGTCCTTGATCAGCGCCTGCTTCAGCGTGGCTTCGTTGTGCACCACGTTGACGAAGTCGTACACCACGCGGCGCTCGCAGCCCATGATCAGGTCGAGGTTGCGCAGGCCCACGTCGAAGTCGATCACGGCGACCTTCTTGCCGCGTCGCGCCAGCCCGCAGGCCAGGCTCGCGCTGGTGGTGGTCTTGCCGACGCCGCCCTTGCCGGAGGTGACAACGATAATTTCAGCCAAAGGACTATCTCCTGATACGTTCGAGGTTGGGCCGCGTCAGTCTTGCGCGGCGATCATGATCTGGTCCTGCTCCAGCCAGACCTGGACGGCCTTGCCACGCAGTTCCTTGGGAATATCGTCCAGCACCTTGTAGTGGCCGGCAATGGCGACCAGTTCGGCGTGGAAATCGCGGCAGAAGATCCGCGCCTCGGTGTTGCCCTGGGCGCCGGCCAGCGCACGGCCGCGCAGCGTGCCGTAGATGTGGATGCTGCCGTCGGAGATCACCTCGGCGCCGGCGCCGACGGTGGCCACTACGGTCAGGTCGCAGTTCTCCGCATACAGCTGTTGTCCGGAGCGCACCGCGCTCTTCTGCATGCGCCCGGGTTGCGGCCGCGCCGCCGGAGCAGGCGGCGGCGGAGGCGGAGGCGGGGGCGAGACCGGTGCCGCTGCGGCAGCGGGCGCGCCGCCATCGAAGCGCTCGTACTGCGCACGGAACTTGGCCAGCAGCGGCAGCCCCAGCGCCACCGACAGTTCCTCGATCTCGCGGGTGCCGTAGGCCAGCGCCACCGGCAGCACGCCGGCGTCGCGCAGCCCGTCCAGCAGCGCCTGCGCGGTGGCCACGTCCGGGGTCTGCGCCAGCCCGCCGAAATCGATGATCACCGCGGCCCGGCCGAACAGCTTGGGCGCGCGCTGCACGCGCTCGCGCATCTCCTGGCTCAGCCGCGCCACGTCCAGCGTGCGCACGCGCAGGTTGGCGATGCCGACCTGGCCGATCTTCAGTTCGCCGGCCTGCTCGAAGTCCAGATTCACCGACGACACGCTCAGGTCCCGGTCGGGCGCTGCGCCCGCTGCAGACGATGGGCGTGGCCGGCCCAGGGCAGGTCGGGCAGGGTGTCGCCGTAGGTTTCGCGCACCCAGGCGTAACTGCACAGATCCTTCAACAGCATGCTCGCACGCACCTCCACTTCGTTCATCGTGTTCTGGCCCACTTCGCGGAAACCGAAGCTGCCATGGAACAGCAGCGCCGCATCGGCGCCGTGATCCAGGAAAACCTCGCACGCCAGTTGCGGGTAGCGCAACTCGGCGTAGCTCTGCACGTCGGCGTAGAACGCCCGGCCGACGCCGCCGCCGCGGCGGCGGCTGGCCACCACGATGCGGTCGATATAGAAAAACTGCGGGTAGCGCTCGCGGAACCAGGCGAAGTTGCTGCTGTCGTGGTCGCTGTCGCTGCCGAAGCCGACCAGGAAGCCGGCCAGGTTGCCGTCGCGCTCGGCGACGCGGAAGTACTCTGCGGTTTCGTAGAAGCGGTGCAGCTTGGCCGAATCCAGCGGCAGGATCGCCAGTCCGGCGTTGTTGTTCAGGGCCAGGACCGAATCGAGCTCGTGCTCGCGCACGTCGCGGATGACGATCGACATTGAGACTCCATTGCTGATGCGCGCGCGGCCCCGTGCGGACCGCAGGGGCGGATTATCGCACGCGCGACCCGGGGCGGCGAGCCGCGCCGGCATGACTTCCGTGGGAGTGCAATGCGCACCGTTCATCCTAAGATGGCTGCATGTTGGGATATCTCAGCCATACCCGCGTCCTGCGCTATGCCGGCCTGTTCACCTGGGCCGTCATCTGCATGCCGTTGCTGTACCTGTACTGGGAGCCGGTCGAGGAATCGGGACGGATGCCCAGCGGCGAGGTGTGGCTGCTGCTGACCAGCTACCTGGGCTTCGGCGTGGTCTATTTCCTGCTGACCCGGCGTCTGCACAGCGGCGACGGCGTGCGTTGGTACGACCGCGGCATGCTGGTGCTGCTGACCATCTGCGCGCTGGCGGTCGGCTACCTGCACCGCTCGGGGCTGGGCAGCATCCTGATGATGGTCGCGGCCGGGGTGATCCCGTGGCTGCTGCCGGTGCGCGCCGGCGTGGCCTGGCTGCTGCTGAGCCAGTTGGCGGTGCTGCCGGTGTACCTGACCATCGGCTTCCCGCCGTTCGAGGCGCTGATGCAGTCGCTGCTGTACGGCGGCTTCTCCATGTTCATCTTCGTCACCAGCCTGGTCGCGCGGCAGCAGACCCAGGCGCGCGAGGAGCAGCGCCAGCTCAACGCCGAGCTGCGCGCCACCCGCGCGCTGCTGGCCGAGAGCGCCCGGGTCAACGAGCGCACCCGCATCTCGCGCGAACTGCACGACCTGCTCGGCCACCACCTGACCGCGCTGAGCCTGAACCTGGAGGTGGCTGGCCATATCACCGAGGGCCGCGCGCAGGAGCATGTGCAGCAGGCGCATACCCTGGCCAAGCTGCTGCTGACCGACGTGCGCGAGGCGGTCAGCCAGTTGCGCGACAGCGGCGCGATCGACCTGGCGGCGGCGCTGCGGCCGCTGGCCGAGCGGGTGCCGTCGCTGCAGATCCATCTGCAGGTGGAGGAGCCGCTGACCGTGGAGGATCCCGAGCGCGCGCACGTGTTGCTGCGCTGCACCCAGGAAATCATCACCAACGCGGTGCGCCACGCCCAGGCCGACAATCTGTGGATTGAGGTGCGCCGCGACGGCCCGCAGGTGGTGATTCAGGCGCGCGACGACGGCCGCGGTTGCGAGACCCTGGCCCCCGGCAACGGCCTGCGCGGCATGCGCGAGCGCCTGAGCCAGTACGGCGGCAGCCTGGACGTGGTGGCCGCGCCGGGTGCCGGCTTCCGCCTGCGCGCCGCGGTCCCCGGCGCCGCCACCCTGCTGCCGCCCGCCGTTCCCCAAGGAGTGTTGTGATGATCCGTGTGTGTCTGGTCGACGATCAAACCCTGGTGCGGCAGGGCATCCGCTCGCTGCTGGCGCTGGACGGCGGCATCGAGGTGGTGGCCGAGGCCAGCGACGGCCGCCAGGCGGTGGAGCTGATCCCGCAGGTGCTGCCCGACGTGGTGCTGATGGACATGCGCATGCCGTCGATGTCCGGGCTGGAGGCGCTGCAGACGTTGTCGCGCGCCGCCGCGCTGCCGCCGACCATCATCCTGACCACCTTCGACGACGACCAGTTGGTGCTGGCCGGGCTCAAGGCCGGGGCCAAGGGCTATCTGCTCAAGGACGTGTCGCTGGAGCAACTGGTCGGCGCGATCCGTACCGTGGCCGCGGGCGGCTCGCTGGTGCAGCCGGCGGTGACCCAGCGCCTGCTGTCCGGCCTGGAGCACATGCGCAACGACTTCGTCAGCCTGGACCGGCCCGACCCGCTGACCGACCGCGAGACCGAGATCCTGCGGCTGATGGCCAGCGGCTTCTCCAACAAGGAGATCGCCAACTCGCTGGGCGTGGCCGAGGGCACGATCAAGAACCACGTCTCCAACATTCTCTCCAAGCTCGGCGTGCGCGACCGGACCCGTGCGGTGCTGAAGGCGTTCGAGCTGCAGCTGGTCTGAGCGAGCAGGATGCCCCGCGCGGCGCCGCAGGTGGTCTGAACGAGACAGGATGACGGCCGGCGGAGACGGGTCGCGCGCGCGCCGGCCGGGTCCCGTGTCACCGGAGGCCATGCAAACCGTGCCGGCATGGCGTTGTCGCGCCTGTCGCGCGCAGGCAAGTGGTCTGGCCTCGGCTTGGCGTGGCCCGGACACCTCCGGCTGTCCGAGAGTGCCGCCGTTGCTCGATTCGATGCGGGCAGGTCCTGGGTGCGCCCGCCTGTCCGCTGCCGTCATCGGGACAATGGTCTGGTCGTCCCTGGCGCCGCGCGCACCGGCGCTGCCGGCACCGTGCAAGGCCGTTGCGGCGCGGGGCGAAGCGGCATTCCGTGATGTGCTGACCACGGACAGCGAAGCCTGCTAGGATGGGCGCTTCGCTTCATCAACCCGGCCGTGGGATCGGCCCCGGAGACCTCCTGAATGACCCGTATTATCGAGTTCCTGATCGCCCTGGGGATCGTGGCTGGCCTGTTCGTCATTGTCGGCGTGGTGCTGCCCTCGGAGCGTCACATGTCCGAAAGCGTCGAGACCAATCGGCGCATGACCATCGTCTATGACACGGTCAACAGCCTGCGTCGGTTCAAGGACTGGAACCCCCTGGTGCTGCGCGACCCGCGCATCGAGCTGAAGCTCTCCGGCCCGGAATCCGGTGTCGGCGCGCGCCTGGACTACAGCTCCAAGGAGGGCTACATCGGCAAGGGTAGCTGGACCATCACCTCGACCGAGAAGAACAAGGACGTGGTCATCGCCATCGAGGACGAGACCAAGGGCAAGGACAAGACCACCACCTTCAAGCTCGAGTCGACCGGCAAGAACGGCCGCAACGTGAAGATCACCCAGGACTACACCGTCAAGTACGGTTGGGACCTGCTGGGTCGTTACGCCGGCCTGTACGTCAGCCGCCATGTCGGCGACGACATCAAGCTGGGTCTGTCGCGCCTGAGCAACGTGCTGGCCACCGTGCCGAACGTGGACTACCGCTCCGACGACACCCCGCTGAAGGACCTGAAGGTCGTCGACGTCCCGGCCGAGGACCTGCTGGTGGTCAACGCCGGCAACATCGACCGCGACAACGACTCCATCAAGAAGTCCATCAAGGACAACCAGGAGTGGATCAAGCGGGTGATGGACGCCAACGGCCTGGAAGCGGCCGGTCCGGTGCGCATCGTCACCACCGACTTCGGCTCGGACAAGTACGCGTTCGACGTCGCCCAGCCGGTGCGCAAGCGTGCCGGTGGCGCGCCGAAGGACGACGCCAAGAAGGATGAGAAGAAGGACGACAAGAAGGACGACGTGGCCGCCGCGCCGGTCGATGCCACCCCGGTTGCCGCCTCCGGCGAGCCGCTGAAGGTGACCATCCCGCAGGGCGCCCCGGTGACCTACCTGCGTACCGAAGCGCACCGTTCCGCCTTCGCCAGCTACACCGGCCACATGGCGGGTCTGGATGCGGCGCGCAATGCACTGCGCGCCTGGGCCGCGACCAGCGGCTACGACGTGACCGACCGTCCGTACGAAGCCTGGAAGGGCGGAGTGGACAAGTCGTTCACGCCGGAAGGCACCTACGACATCTACTGGGCGATCAAGTAAGTCCTGCCCTGGTGGACGAGTGAACCGGAACGCGCCGCATCTTGCGGCGCGTTCTGTTTATGGGGCCGGCAAACGCTGCCGCGCTCCCGGAGGAAACCCTCATGCTGACGTTCGATCGCCGTACGCGCGGGCCGTTCTGGCTGTGCAGTGCCGGCGCGCTGCTGGCGGCCGTGTCCATCGGCCTGTCCGCCTATGCCTCGCACGGGGTTGCCGAGCCCCTGGCGCAATCGCACCTGCAGACCGCGGCGCTGTACGCCTTCGGCCACGGCGTGGCGCTGGCGGCGCTGGGACGCCGCAGCGAGCGCTTGCTCGGGCGCTTGGCGCTGTGCCTGTTGCTGCTCGGCACCGTGCTGTTTTCCGGCAGCCTGGCCGGCAACGCGCTGGCGCAGTGGCCGACGCGTCTGGCGCCGATCGGTGGCACCACGCTGATGCTGGGCTGGCTGCTGTGGGCGGTGGACGCGTTGCGGCGCTGAACTCAGGGCGTGCTTAAACTCGCAGTCCGGATCAGGCAGCTGATGGCGGCGGTCGGGTGTGCGCCAGCACGCATCCTGGCGTTGCGCTGCCGCCCGTGGGTCTGGCGGCGGCGCTATGTGTCGCTTCAGTGTGCTGGCGGCACGGGTACGTCCGTGATGGCTGCTTCAGCGGTCGTGGACTCAGGTGGACGTGTGCGGAACAACGGGTCGTCACTGACCCTTGGCCGTTGCGACGACGGGAAGCGTCGCTCCTGCTGCAGCCAACGGTGGTACTGGAAGGTGCCTCGCGCGGCACTTAAGTAGACCAGCAGGATGATCACGCCCAGCACCATCCCATTGAGATTGCCGGACGCCAGCAAGATCAGTCGCGCCAGAATGCAGTACCCCACCAGCAGAAGCGCGGCGATCCTACTATGGCGATGCAGGCCGTAGGCGCACACCCCGATCAGCACGACGTCGACGCTGAAGAGGATGCCGCCGCCAACGCTGCCATTCGCGAATTGCATGATCGCGAAGATGAGGCTGATCGCAGCGCTCAGCCAGGCAACGATACAACCGACCGCGATCTTGCGTGTGATGGTATCGGGTGCTTTCGCCAGAGGTGGTGCGCTTTGTGCGCTCTGCGCTTGCGGCGTGGCATAGGGGTTTTCCGGCACGAGGCGACATCCTTGCATTGGGCGAGACATCGTTATCGGCCAGCGCCGCAAAAAACTTCATTGTTGCAAAGCGTGCCGGCGCATCTCGATAGCGCTGAGTCGGCCGTAGTGCTCCTACGCCGTGGCTATTACTGGTCGCCGACCAGTTCCACCTGCGCCTTCAACCGCACCCACGCGTCCTGGCTGGGATCGTTGACCGTGACCTGCACGGTGTAGGTGCCGAGCGGGTCGCTGTCCTCGAAACGCAGTTGCACCGACAGCGGCGCCAGTTCCAGCAGGCCGGCGGCGGCCGGTGGGCCGCCCATGCCCAGGGGCCGCATCGGGTCCTGCAGGGTGGTGCTGCCGTCGGGGCCGAGCACGCGCAGACTCATCTGCGCATCGCAGGCGCCACCGTTGTTGGGGCTGGGCGCGCAGCCGGCGTACAGCAGCGCCACGCGCAGCAACTGGCCGCGCTGCACGCGCGCGATCGTGCGCAGGTTCGGCGCATGCGCGGCCTCGGTCTGCCCCCACTCCTGCGCGAACGCGCTGAAGTCGGCGTCGTCGGCGACCTGCAGTGCGGCGGCGAAGGCCTTGTCGTGGCCGCGCTCGGCGCTGTCCGGCAGCGCCTGGCCCTGCCGGTCGTGCCATTGCGCGGCGGCGCAGGTGGGCAGGGCCAGGGCCAGCAGGGTCAAGGCCCGCCAGGCGGCGGTGCCGGCGCGCGGCCGGCGGGTATCGGAACGGGTCATGCGCAAGCGGCCTCCTGCCAGCACCAGTGCCAGGGTTCGTAGACGATGCCATGCGGGTTGTCGCGCGGATAGCTCATGCGGTAGCCGAAGGCGCCGGCGTGGTCGTGCAGCCAGGCGAAGGCCGGCGTGCGCTCGAAACTTTCCTCGGCCGGCGGCTCACCGGGTGTGCCGATGTCCAGGGCGTGCCCGCTGTGGTGCTCGCTGAACCCCGGCGCGGCATTGATCGCGAGGATCTGCTCAAGGGTCTGCCTGCGGGCGAACTTGCGCGCGAAGATGCCCAGTTGATACGCGTGGCTGCGATAGCCGGAGATCGCCTCCAGCACCACGCCATCGCGCGTTGCGGCATGGCGCAGCGCGTGCCAGGCGCGTGCGGCGCCGGCGCTCAGCCACAGCGGGCGTCGGTAGCGGTCGTCGCCGGCCGCGTGCAGGGTGGCCGGTTCTGGCTGCAGCGGCAGGCCGGTGCGCTGCGCGTAGGCGTCGGCGGCCAGGCCCAACTGGTCCAGTTGGGCCTGCAGCGCGTGCAGCGGCAACCAGGTCTCATCAGCCGCCATCGTGCCGCGTGCGGGCAGCGCGTCGAGGCGATCCAGGGCCGCGTCGATGCCGGGTTCGTGCATCAGTCGCGGCACCAGCGCGTGCAGTCCGTGTGCGTTCGCGGTCGCCAGGTAGCGCCCGTCGTGCTTGCGCCGCAGCAGCCAGGTCGCCTGTGCGAGCTGGCGCGCGTCGGCGTTGCTGCGCGCGCGCAGTCGCGCGGCCGGCAGCAGTTCGATGGTCTCGGTGTTGAGCAGCAGGCTGGGGACGGTGCGCATCGGCACAGGGTAGGGCCAAGCAGCGCGGGCGGCCAGTCGTCGGGCGATCCCGCCGCGCCGCGCACGACGCGGCAGACGCGGCTCAGAAGAACTCGTCGAGCAACTGGTGGAACTGCAGCCGCGTGAGGTCCGGCGTGGCGATGCCGTACGCGGCGAAGAAGCGATCGGCGAGCGCCGGGTCGAATTCGTCCAGGCAACTGGCCAGGATCGCCAGGTCCTGGTACGGGTCGGCGACGCCGGCGCGGCCGAGGTCGATGACGCCGACCACGTGATCCGGCGCGTCGAGCAGGATGTTGTCCAGCGAGTAGTCGCCGTGGCTCAGCACGCGTTCGTTGTCCAGCGGCAGCAACGCGGTCATCGCCTGCCACACCGCCTCCGCTGACCAGCCGGCACGCGCGGCGTCGAAGTCCTCGGTGTCGACCAGGCCCGCCTGCAGCCGGCGTTGCGCAGCGGCCAGGCGCAGCGGGTGAGTGGCGTCGAACGGACAGGTATCGATCGGCGTGGCGTGGAAGCGGCGCAGGAACTCGGCCAGCGCCTGCGCGATGCGTTGCGCCTGCGCGGGCGCGTCCTGCAGCCATTGGTAGGCGGTCCTGCCCGGCAGCGCTTCGCTCAGCAGCCACGCGCCGGCGGCGTCGGCCTCGAAATGCAGCACGCGCGGCACGCAGCCCGTTCCGCGCAGCCAGTGCAGCCGCGCGAACTCGTCCACCACGTCGTCGTGCGAGGCGCCGGTGCCGCGCTTGAGGTACAGGTCCGGCGTGCCGGTGCCGCCGAGCCGATAGACCATGGCGCCTGCTTCGCCGACCAGATTGCGGTGCCAGTGCAGGCCGTGCAGCCGCGCCGACAGCGTCGGCGGCAGCGCCGGTGCGGTGGCGGGAGTCTCGCGGGGCGCGGTGTGGTCCATCGGACCGATCCTCGAGGCGTCATGTGGAGGCGGCGTCGTCGCCGTCGTCGCGACGCGCGCGGCTGGCGACGAAGACGCGCGTGGCTGGTGTTCCAGCATATATCGCTTCGCGTACGCCAGAACGCTCGACGCGGTGTGCTCCACGGATCGGGCGCGTCGCGCGGCGAGACCTTGCCGCACCGCGCAGCATGTCGTGCCCTGCGCGGCCGGTCGCAGCAGCGACCGACGCGGCGAGGCCCGCCGGACTCAGGCCATGCGGCGCGCCGTGCCGCGCGTGTCTTCGCCGCAGTGTGCTTGCGCCGCGAGTGTCTGCCATTCCTGCAGCACCTGCCTGGGGTGTTCGACGCTGAGCAGCAGCCAGCCGCCGGCGTGCAGCGGAACGGCCAGGACGCGATCGCTGGTGATCAGGCAGAACGCCTTGTGCCCGTCGCGGGTCCGGTAGTGGCCCGCATGAAAGCCCGGGTAGCCGAAGCCGAGCAGCTTCAAGGCCGGCTTGAAGCCGGTGTGCTCGGACAGCGCGATCACGCGCGCGTCCCCCAGGCGCAGCGCGGCCAGCGGTACGCGCTTGGTCAGGAACGTCGCACGCACGTCCACCAGGCCCTCGTGCAGCAGCACGCGCTGCCGCGCGAAGGTGGCGGTGCCGGCCACGCCGATCAGCGCCAGCAGCCCGAAATGCCACCACAGCGCACCGGGCCGCGCGGCGTGCAGCGCGAAGGCGCCGATCACGGCGGCGACGAGCAGCAGCGGCAGCCACAGCCACACCGCCAGGCCCAGGCGATGCGCCGGCGCCACCGGATACCGCCGTGCCGGTGAGGGCGACGTGGAGCGCAGCCGGCTCATGGTGTGGCGCCGTGGCTGGCGGGCAGGGCGCGCACCCAGGCGGCGACATCGACGATCAGGGCCGGGTCGACGTGGCCGGGCGTGGCGTACTCGGCCGGTCCGGAGGCATCGCTGTGCGCTGTGAGGTCGCCAGCCTGCAGGCAATCCGGCAGCGCGCTGACGGTCTGTTGTGGCGCCACGGCCAGTGCCGTGAGCGGGGCTCGCAGCGCCGTCAGTGCAGGCGCAAGAACCCGATGCGGGCGCATGTCAGAGCTCCCGCTTGAACAGCAGCAGCGGCTTGGTGCCCGGTAGTGCGACGACATTGACCAGTTCCCAGCCGAGCTTGCCGTGCCTGTTCAGGTCGGCCTGCAGTTCGTCCAGTTTCAGTCCCAGCATCAGATTGGTCTTGGCCTCGACGGTGAGGTATTCCCAGCGCTTGCTCATGCTTCCGGTTCCTTGTCGTCACGCGGCTTGGGCAGCCGGCCCGCCTTGCGCAGCGCGTCGCGCAACACGTATTCGATCTGCGCGTTGAGGCTGCGCAGTTCGTCGTCGGCCCAGCGCTGCGCCGCCGCCAGCACGTCGGCGTTGATGCGCAGCGGATAGGCCTTCTTCTCGCTCATGACCGCTCCTGCGGCGCTGCGTCGCTGCGCCGCAGGTGCAGCAGCATCGACACGATCAGCGCGTTCACCACCAGCAGCAGTGCGATCGCCACCGCGTAGACGCCGGCGCGCTGGCCGCCGGTCCAGTACAGCGCCGCCGCGCCGAGCAGGATCGCCAGGCCGATCAGCGCCCAGCGCAGGCCCAGCCCGCGCGCGCGCTCGTCGCCCTTGCCGCCGACCCAGGCGGCGATGACCAGGGCCGGCAGGCCGGAGAGGGCGAGCGCCAGCGGCGCGATGGCGGCGTGCATGGACATCGGCACCTCAGTACAGCGAGCCGGCGTTGACGATCGGCTGGGTGCCGCGGTCCGAGCACAGCACGGTCAGCAGGTTGCTGACCATGTGCGCCTTGCGCTCCTCGTCCAGCGCGACCACGCCGTTCTTCTGCAGTTCGGCGAGGGCCATCTCGACCATGCCCACCGCGCCGGCGACGATGCGGGTGCGTGCGGCGATCACCGCGTTGGCCTGCTGCCGCTGCAGCATGGCCTGGGCGATTTCCGGGGCGTAGGCGAGGTGGCTGATGCGTGCCTCGATCACGTCCACGCCGGCCTGGGTCAGGCGTTCGTCGAGGTGGCGCTTGAGCTGTTCGCTGATCTCGTTGGGATGGCTGCGCAGCGAGATCTGCCCGTCCTCGTGCTGGTCGTAGGGATAGCTGGTGGCCATCGCGCGCAATGCCGCCTCGGACTGGATGTGCACGAAGCTCTCGTAGTCGTCGACGTTGTAGACCGCCTCGGAGGCATCCATCACCTGCCACACGATCACCGCGGCGATCTCGATCGGGCTGCCGTCCAGTTCGTTGACCTTGAGCCGCCCGCTCTCGAAGTTGCGCACGCGCTGGCTGACCTTGCGCTTGCTGAAGAAGGGGTTGTTCCAGCGCAGGCCCGGATCCTTGACCGTGCCCACGTAGCGGCCGAACAGGCTCAGCACCGCGGCCTGGTTCGGTTCCAGCGCGTACAGGCCGACCACCAGGAACAACGCGACGGTCAGCACCGGGATCGCGACCAGCAGGGTCCACGGCATCGCCGACGGCTGCAGCACGCCGGTGGCGATGATCGCGCCGGCGCCGGCCACGAACACCAGGACCAGGCCCACGATCATCGGAATGCCGGGCAGGGAGGAACGGGGCTGCTCTTTCATGGTGGACGTCCTTGGGTGGTTGGGCGGAAAGATATCAAATTGATATCAGGTTGCAAGGGGCGGGGAGTGGGGAAT